>JBAUWD010000194.1:0-13847 GCA_049583575.1 Nocardioides sp. | reverse complement strand
GGTCGGCACCGAACGGCTCAGGATGCTCGACCACCCACCGGTACGCCGCGAGCGTGTCGTCGTACGCCGCCGGGAACGGGTGCTCCGGGGCGAGCCGGTAGTCGACCGACAGCACGCGGACGCCGCTGCGCTCCGCGAGGAACCGGCAGGCGGGGTCGTGGCTGTCGAGGTCGCCGTACACCCAGCCGCCGCCGTGGAAGAACACCAGCAGCGGGCCCGTCGCCGGCGCACCCGTGGGGACGTACAACCGACCTGGCCGCTCGCCCACAGGCAGGTCGCGGACGGCCCCGATCGGCTGGGCGCCACCGACGACGGTGGTCTGCTCGACGAGCAGCCGGCGTCCCTCCTCGACGCTCAGCGACGCGACAGTGGGCTCGCGGACCAGCTTCTCGAGCCGCAGCATCAGCTGGGTGTCCGTGGCCAGGGTCTGGCCGTCGATGGTGACCCGCCTGCCCGCCAGCACCCGCTGCAGCCGCTCGGGAAGCGCGAGCGCGGTGCGCAGCGTCAGTGCCTTGGCGCGCAGGTCCGCAGCGGCCAGCAGGGTCGACCCGGGAGCCATCGCGCCAACCTAGCGGTCCTTAGGGAGATGGGCTCCTGCGGTTCACCCTGCGGTGCCACACTGATCCCATGGTCCAGCTGGCGTCCACCGCCTACCCTCGCGACGACGAGGGTCCCGCCGACGAGCCGTTCGACGTCGAGCCGCCGTACATGCCGGACGAGGAGGCGGTCGCCGCGGTCGCGGCGTACGACGACCGGTTCCTCGACCGGGAGCTGTCCTGGCTCGCGTACAGCCGGCGCGTGCTCGGTCAGGCCGAGGACTCGTCACTGCCGCTGCTCGAGCGGGTGCGCTTCGCGGCGATCTTCTCGAGCAACCTCGACGAGTTCTTCATGGTCCGCGTGGCCGGGCTCAAGAGGCGGATCGCGGCCGACGTGGCCGTGCGTGCGGCCTCCGGCCTGATGCCGCGCGAGGTGCTCGAGCTCATCTGGGAGGAGACCCGCCTGCAGATGGAGCGTCACGCTCGGCTGTTCCGCGACCAGCTCGTGCCGCAGCTGGCCAAGGAGGGCATCGACCTGGTCCGGTGGGCCGACCTCGACCGCGAGGAGCAGAAGTACTGCAAGCGCTTCTTCAAGGAACGCGTCTTCCCGGTGCTGACCCCGCTGGCCGTCGACCCCGCCCACCCGTTCCCCTACATCTCCGGCCTCTCGCTCAACCTCGCCGTGCTGGTGCGCAACCCCACCACCGGCAAGGAGCACTTCGCACGGGTCAAGGTGCCGCCCACCTTCAGCCGGTTCGTCTCCCTGGGCAACGACCGGTTCGTGCCGCTCGAGGACGTCATCGGCGAGCACCTCAAGCGCCTCTTCCCGGGCATGGACGTGCTCGAGGTCCACACGTTCCGGGTCACCCGCAACGAGGACCTCGAGGTCGAGGAGGACGACGCCGAGAACCTCCTCAAGGCGCTGGAGAAGGAGCTGCTGCGGCGGCGCTTCGGTCCACCGGTGCGACTCGAAGTGGAGGAGTCCATCGCACCCCAGGTGCTCGAGCTGCTCGTCGAGGAGCTCGGCGTGACCCAGGACGAGGTGTTCCGGGTGGACGGCCTGCTCGACCTGGTCGGCCTGCACAGCATCGCCGACCTACCGCGCGAGGACCTCAAGTACCCCGCCTTCGTGCCGATCACCCATCACCAGCTGGCCGAGGTCGAGTCGGCGGCGCCGGTCGACGTGTTCAAGGCGACCTCGCGGTACGACGTACTCCTTCATCACCCCTACGACTCGTTCGCGACCTCGGTCCAGCGGTTCCTCGAGCAGGCCGCCGCCGACCCCCACGTGCTCGCGATCAAGCAGACGCTCTACCGCACCTCCGGCGACTCACCGATCATCGACGCGCTCGTGGACGCCGCCGAGGCCGGCAAGCAGGTGCTGGTGATCGTCGAGATCAAGGCGCGCTTCGACGAGGAGGCGAACATCCGGTGGGCCCGCAAGCTCGAGCAGGCGGGCTGCCACGTCGTCTACGGCCTGGTCGGGCTCAAGACGCACTGCAAGCTGGCCATGGTCGTGCGCGACGAGCCGGAGGGCATCCGCCGCTACACCCACATCGGCACCGGCAACTACAACGGCAAGACAGCGCGCCTCTACGAGGACCTCGGGCTGATCACCACCAACGAGGTGATCGGCGAGGACGTCGCCCACCTCTTCAACAATCTCAGCGGCTACTCCCGCAACCCTTCCTACGATCGGCTGCTCGTCGCGCCCGACTCCGTCCGGACCGGCCTGGTCGAGCGCATCCACCGCGAGATCGACCACCACCTCAACGGGCGCCCGGCCCGCATCCGGCTCAAGGCCAACGCCGTGGTGGACGAGGCCTCCATCGACGCCCTCTACCTCGCCTCGCAGGCCGGCGTACCGGTGCAGATGCAGGTGCGAGGCATCTGTGCCCTGCGGCCCGGCGTCCCGGGCCTGTCGGAGAACATCGAGGTCCGGTCGGTCGTGGGCCGGTTCCTCGAGCACTCGCGGATCTACTGGTTCGAGAACGGCGGACAGCCCAGCGTCTGGATCGGCTCGGCCGACCTCATGCACCGCAACCTCGACCGCCGCGTCGAGGCCCTCGTCCAGCTGCCCGGCGAGGGCAACGTCGCCCAGGTCGGGTCCCTGCTGGACCTGTCCTTCGCACCCGACACCTACTCCTGGATCCTCGGCAGCGACGGTGAATGGGTCCCGAACAACAGCCCCGTGCACCTCCAGGAGGCCCTCATCGAGCGGAAGCGCCGGCCCCGCGCCGTCGGCTGACGCACGGTACGCCGCCAGGGGATTGCGCCCCAAGGAGGCGGCGCCCGTAGCATGTTCGCCGTTCGCCTCCCCTTCTTGAGGAGTACTACGTGAGGTTGCGCCTCCGTCCCACCGATACGTCGTTCTACGACCTGTTCACCACGTCGGCCCAGCACATCCTCACCGGAGCCGGACTCCTCGCGGAGATGATCTCGGAGGGCGCCGACCGCAACGACGTCGCGCGCAAGATGCGGGAGGCCGAGCACGAGGCGGACGAGAACACCCACGCCATCGTGCGCAAGGTGAACAGCAGCTTCGTCACGCCGTTCGACCGCGAGGACATCTACTCGCTCGCCAGCGGGCTGGACGACGTGATGGACATGCTCGACGAGATCGTCGACCTGATCCTGCTCTACGAGGTCGTGCAGATCCCGTCGGAGTTCCTCACCCAGCTCGAGGTGATCCAGCGCTGTGCGGAGATCACCGCCGACGCGATGCCCAAGCTGCGCACGATGGCCGACCTCGACGAGTACTGGATCGAGATCAACCGTCTCGAGAACGCCGGCGACAAGACCTATCGCCGTACCCTCGCCAAGCTCTTCAGCGGCGACTACAAGGCGATCGAGATCCTCAAGCTCAAGGACATCGTCGAGTCGCTCGAAGGTGCGATCGACGCCTTCGAGAAGGTCGCCAACATCGTGGAGCAGATCACGGTCAAGGAGTCCTGAGGCCGTGTCCCCTCGTCTTGTGGCCGGCTGCGCGCTGCCCGCTCAGCGCACCGGCGCCGTTCAGCACCACCCCGAGCAGGCGTCGTACCCGCCGGACGTCGCTCGCGACGGTCGAGGATAAGGAGAGACGTCCTGTGGACCTCGCGATCGTCATCACGGTCGTCCTCGTCGCCCTCGCCTTCGACTACACGAACGGGTTCCACGACGCGGCCAACGCCATCGCCACCTCCGTGTCGACACGTGCCCTGACTCCACGGGTGGCCCTGATCCTGGCCGCGGTCATGAACTTCGTCGGCGCCTTCCTCGGCCAGAAGGTCGCGCACACCGTCTCCGACGTGATCCTGCCGCCGGGGGGGCGCGAGGGCCTGGTCGTCGTCCTCGCGGGGCTTCTCGGCGCGATCATCTGGAACCTCACCACGTGGTACTTCGGCCTGCCGTCGTCCTCGACGCACGCGCTGATCGGCGGCCTGGTCGGCGCCGCGATCGCCGCCGGCACGACCGTGCACTGGTCGACGATCGTCGACAAGGTCGTGATCCCGATGGTGCTCTCGCCGCTGGTCGGGTTCGCACTGGCGTTCGTCGTGATGACCGCCATCTTGTGGATCTTCCGGCTCCGCAACGCCCACCCGGTGACGCGCGGCTTCCGGATGGCGCAGACCGTGTCGGCCTCGGCCATGGCGCTCGGACACGGCCTGCAGGACGCCCAGAAGACCATGGGCGTGATCTTCCTCGTGCTGATCACCAGCGGCCACCTGGCACCCGACACCAAGGACCTCCCGCTGTGGGTCATTGCCGCGTCGGCCGGCGCGATCTCGCTGGGCACCTACTCCGGCGGCTGGCGGATCATGCGCACCCTGGGCCGCCGCATCATCCACCTCGACCCGCCCCACGCCTTCGCCGCCGAGACGGTGGGCTCGTCGGTGCTCTACGCCACGGCGTTCCTCTACCAGGCCCCCGTCTCGACCACCCACGTGATCACCTCGGCGATCATGGGCTCCGGAGCGACCCGCCGCGTCTCGGCGGTGCGCTGGGGGATGGCCGGGTCGATCGTGACCGCCTGGGTGCTGACCTTCCCCGCCGCTGGCGCCGCCGCCGCGATCTGCTTCGGCATCCTCCACCCCATCCTCGGCTGACCAGCCCGTTGAGAAGTCACGAACGGTCGCGTGAAGAGTCACGAAGGTTGCTGGCTTGCTGCCCTTTGTGACGTCTCGAGAGACCATTCGTGACCTCTCAACGGGGCCGTCAGCTCAACGGGGCCGTCAGCCGAAGCGCCCGGAGATGTAGGCCTCGGTGGACGGCTCGTCGGGGGTGGAGAACATCTTCTTCGTGGGGTTGAACTCCACGAGATGGCCGGGCTGGCCGGCGGCCTTCAGGTTGAAGAACCCGGTGTCGTCGGAGACGCGGGCGGCCTGCTGCATGTTGTGGGTGACGATCACGATCGTGTAGTCGGACTTCAGCTCGTGGATGAGGTCCTCGATCGCCGACGTCGAGATCGGGTCGAGCGCCGAGCACGGCTCGTCCATCAGCAGCACCTCGGGGTTCACCGCGATCGCGCGGGCGATGCAGAGGCGCTGCTGCTGGCCACCGGACAGACCCATGCCGGGCTTGTTGAGCCGGTCCTTGACCTCGTTCCACAGGTTGGCGTGCGTGAGCGACTTCTCCACGATGTGGTCGGCATCCTCCTTCTTCAGCTTCTTGGAGTTGAGCCGGCTGCCCGCGAGCACGTTGTCGTAGATCGACATCGTCGGGAACGGGTTGGGTCGCTGGAACACCATGCCGATCTGACGGCGTACGGCGACCGGGTCGACGCTGGGGTCGTACAGCGACTGGCCGTCCACGACGACCTTCCCCTCGACCCGCGCACCGGGGATGACTTCGTGCATCCGGTTCAGGGAGCGCAGCATGGTCGACTTGCCGCAGCCCGACGGTCCGATGAAGGCCGTGACGGACCGCGACTTGACGGTCATGTTGACCCCCTCCACCGCGAGGAAGTCCCCGTAGTAGATGTTGAGGTCGGACACATCGATGCTCTTGGCCATGGTTCCTATTCTCCTGGGCGTCCCACTCAGTGTCCCTTGGCAGGGGCGAGGATGCGACCGATGATGCGGGCCGTCAGGTTCAGCGCCACCACGACGAACAGCAGCACCAGTGCCCCGCCCCAGGCGTTCTGGTATCCGGTCGGGGTGGACTGGCTGTACTGCTCGAAGATGTAGACCGGGATCGTGGTCATCCGACCGTTGAACAGGTTGTAGTTGATGCCGTCGACGGACCCGGCCACCACGAGCAGCGGAGCGGTCTCGCCGACCACGCGGGAGATCGCGAGCACGATCCCGGTGATCACGCCGCCGATGGAGGTGGGGAGGACGACCCGGAGGATGGTCCGCCACTTCGGCACGCCCAGAGCGTACGACGCCTCCCGGAGGTCGTGGGGCACCAGGCGGAACATCTCCTCCGACGAGCGGACCACGGTCGGCAGCATCAGCAGCGACAGCGCCACCGAGCCACCGAAGCCGGCCCGGTAGGCCGGTCCGAAGATCAGCACGAAGAGGCTCAGCGCGAACAGGCCGGCCACGATGGAGGGGATGCCCGTCATCACGTCGACCAGGAACGTGATGACCCGAGCCAACCGGCTCCGGGCGCCGTACTCGACCAGGTAGATCGCGCACAGCACGCCGATCGGCACGGAGATCAACGCTGCCGTCAAGGTGATGAACAGGGTGCCGATCAACGCGTGGTAGAGGCCTCCCTGCTCGGCACCCACCACGTTGTACATCGTGGTGGTCAAGAACGCGCCGTTGATCGAGGCGATGCCCTTGCCGATCACGACGAACAGCAGCCAGGCGAGGGGCACCGTGGCGGCGCCAGCGGCGGCCCACACCAGGCCGGTGACCAGGCGGTCGAGGGCCGCCCGGCCGTTCTCGACGGCCAGGGACCACGCCGGGAGCAGGACCAGGTACAGCGCCACGGCCAGCGCGAGCCACTTCGTCGGCGACCATCCCGCCAGCAGCGCGGGAAGTCCGGCGGCCGCGAGCCCGACCGCACCGACGAGGTACGGCGCCCACTTCGGCAGCCTCGGGTGGCTGAGCGGCACGCTCACGCTCATCGCGCCATCCTCCTCTCCGCCCGACCGAGGACCCATCGGGCGGCGAAGTTCACCACGAACGTCAGGACGAAGAGGATCAGTCCGGTCGCGATCAGCAGCGACTGCCGCTCCGGCGTCGACTCCTTGTAGTTGAGGGCGATGTTCGCCGCGATCGTGGCCGGGCTCGCCGTACCGATGATGTTCAACGAGGTGGTCGGCGACACCGCGAGCACCATGGCCACCGCCATCGTCTCACCGAGGGCACGGCCGAGGCCGAGCATCACCGCCGAGACCACTCCGGAGCGACCGTAGGGGAGGACGGCGTACCGGATCATCTCCCACCGCGTGGCCCCGAGCGCCAGCGCGGCCTCCTCGTGCAGGCGGGGGGTCTGCGCGAAGACCTCGCGGGAGATGGCGGTGATGATCGGCAGGATCATGATCGCCAGCACGACGCCGGCTGTGAACAGCGAGCGCCCGTTCGGCGAGGGCGGGCCACCCCCGAAGAACGGGAGGAAGCCCAGCCGCGCGTGCAGCCAGACGTGGAACTGCTGGAGGAAGCTCGCGAGGTACAGCCCGCCCCAGAGCCCGAAGACCACGGAGGGCACCGCCGCGAGGAGGTCGATCACGTACGCGAACGGCACCGCGATGCGGCGGGGAGCGTAGTGGGAGACGAACAGCGCGATCGCGATGGCGAACGGCACGGCGAGCACCAGCGCGACGATGGAGCTCAGCACGGTGCTGACCAGGAGCGGCCAGACGTAGGAGCCGAAGCTCGTGAACGGCGAGTAGACCGCCGACGCCGCGGTCAGCCCGGACCAACCCTCGGCGGCGAGGAACACGAAGACCGCGGCCAGGGCGACCAGGATCGTCAGTCCGGCCAGCGTCGCCAGGCCAGCGAAGACCCGGTCGCCATGCGTCCTCCCGGCCAGGCCGGGATCGGCCGCCGCCGGTCGCGTCGGCTCTGTCGTCGTACTCATGACACTCCTGGGAACGACCCGCGCGGCGGCCGTCGCCGGCCGCCGCGTGAGTCACTCATCTGTCGTCTCGGTCCTGGGTCCTCACTTGATGGTGCTGACCAGCTGCGCGGCCTGCTGCGCCATCGAGCTCGGGAGCGGCGCGGACTTGGCCGCCTGCGAGCCCACCTGCTGGCCGTCTGAAGACAGTACGTAGGTCAGGTAGCTCTTCACCAGGCTGCCCTGCGAGCTGTCGCTGTAGCTCGGGCACGCGATGAGGTACGACGTCAGCAGCAGGGGGTAGGTGCCCTTGGTCGTCGTCGTCCGGGCGATGTCCAGTGCCATGTCGGTGGACGGACGCCCGCTGATCGGCTTGGACTCGGCGATCACCTTGGCGGCTCCGTCCGCGGAGGGCGTGTTGTAGTGGTTGCCCACCTTGATCGCCGCGGCACCGATGCCGCTGGGCACCGCGCTGTTGTCGATGTAGGCGACCGCGCCGTTGGTCTGCTGGAGACCACCGACCACGCCCGAGGTGCCCGCGAAGCCCTGGCCCACGCTGATGCTGGTCGGCCAGTCCTCGCTGGCCGCCGATGCCCAGGCGCCGCCGCTGGCCTGCGACAGGTAGTCGGTGAAGTTCCACGTCGTACCGGAGCTGTCGGAACGGTGCAGCGGCGTGATCGTGGTCGACGGGAGGTTGACGCCGTTGTTCTCGGCGGCGATCTCCGGGTCGTTCCACTTGGTGACCTTGCCGCTGAAGATGTCGGCGACGGCGTTCGCGCTCAGGTTGAGGCTCGACACGCCCTTGAGGTTGTACGCGATGGCGATCGGGCTGACGTAGTCCGGCACCTCGATCGCGTCCTGGTTGTCGCACCGCTTCTTCGCGGCAGCGATGCCGGCGTCGTCGAGGTAGGCGTCGGAGCCGGCGAAGGCGTAGGTGCTGCTGTTGAAGTTGGTCACGCCGGTGCCGGACCCGACCTGCTCGTAGGTGACGCTCTTGCCCGAGTTCGCCTTCTGGAACGCGGCGCGCCAGGCGTCCTGGGCCACCGCCTGGGCGGTCGAGCCGCCACCGGTCAAGGTGTCGCCACCGCCGCTCCCACCGGACTTGTTGCCACAGGCGGTCAGCGCGAGGCCGGCGGTCAGGACTGCGACTGCCGGAAGCGCCGCCCGGCGCAGGGAAGAGGTCTTCACGTGTGTGCTCCTGGTTCGTCTGGTTCGGACACCTGGGAAGTTAGGCGGGACAGGTGGACGGACATGGCGGTGATGGTGAACGGGGCGTGAACTCGGAACGCCCAATCGGCCACGGACACAGAGCCGTGGGACGACCGTCACGTGTACGGAGGCCGAAGGTCCTACCCCAGGCGGGATGACACCTCCCGGCCAGGTAAAAAGTGCCCGATGTCTGGACGCCGGACGGTCGGGTCCCCTACTTTCCTGGGTGGGGGTACGACATTCGTGGGGGTTGGTGAGAGAGGACCCCTTTTCATGCGTCGCCTGGCCCTTGCGACGGGACCCGTGCTCGCGCTTCTGCTCGCGGCGGTCCCGAGCGTGCCTGCCCAGTCCCAGACCCGGTCGCACTCGCACGGCCTCGGCTCGTCGGCGACGCCGCTGGGTGCCACGTACGTGTCCGTGAGCTGGAACTGGATCCGGTCGGCGACCGGCTACCGCATCCAGGTGGCCGGGCATCGGAACTTCTCCGACAAGATCGTGACGCGCAAGACCCGCAGCGCCGCCAAGCGTCCGGCCGGGGGCCGTCAGGCCACGGTCGTGGGGCACCTCAAGGACGCCCACTACTACTGGGTCCGAGTACGAAGGGTCTCCGGCAGCCACAAGTCGCACTGGTCCGCTCCCGACCGCGTCGCGACCAAGGCCAAGTGGCCCGACCCGATCACGGGTGTCTCGGACGTCGCCGGCCCGGGACCGGGTGAGACCACCATCCACTGGACGAGCGGCGGGAGCTACACCGACTTCTTCCGGATCAAGACCGGGCTCACTCCGTTCGGGTCGGCCAAGACGCCCGCGCGCGGCCGGCACGCCCACACCTTCAGGGTGCCGGGCAACAAGCGCTCCTTCACCATGACGGCCGCTCAGTCGCGGGCCGCCGGGGCGCGCCTCGGCAGCGGACACCACCTCTTCTTCCGGATCATCGCGGTCCGCCAGGGTCGCGCGGACACCCAGGCCCGGCCCTACGGTCACCTGCAGCACGCGACGATCGCGGGGCACAGCCCGGAGACGAACGGCGCCTCGCTGCGGGTCGCCAGCTACAACGTCCACGTCGAGGCCAAGGACGTGCCCGGTCACCCGTGGTCGACGCGCACCCCGCTCGTGGCCCAGAACCTGGCGCGGCAGAACCCGGCGATCGTCGGCTTCCAGGAGCTCGTCCCGGCCATGTGGGACGGCCGCGAGGGCGGCATCGGCCTGCAGGCGGCGCTCAAGCGGGTCGGGATGGGGAACTACAACCTGACCCGCACGACGGCGTACGCCAGCGGCGCACCCGGCGACGTCCGGATCCTCTACGACCCCAGCCGGGTCAAGATGGTCTCCAACTGCAGCCCGAACAAGATCTCGTGCGCCATCAGGCTGCCCGACCCGGGTCCGCTGCACGTCGCGGCGTACGCGAAGTTCCGCGACGTGGCCTCCGGCCAGGAGTTCTGGTTCGTGACGGCCCACCTCAACCACGGCAACAACGCGTCCACCGACAAGCTCCGTGGCCGGCAGGCCCAGGCGATCGTCAAGAAGATGAACAAGATCAACGGACAGCACCTGCCCGTGATCGTGTCGGGTGACTTCAACAGCTCGCAGACGAGCGCCGGACACGACGCGCCTCACCAGACGCTGCTCCACGCCGGCTACTACGACACCACGGCTGCGGCGACCCAGGTGAACCTGCAGTACAACTCCGTGAACGACTACGCGGCCGACGAGAAGCCCTCCAACTACGGCTTCGGCAGCATGATCGACTCGATCATGACGCTCCACATGCCGGGCGCCAGCCGCTTCGAGGAGGTCCTCACCGGAAACCCCTACCCGTCGGACCACAACCTGATCTACGCAGACGTGCGCCTGCCCTGATCCCGCCGGTCCGGCGTCGCCGTTCAGCCGAGGTGGCGCTCGATCGCGCGGACGCGTCCCTTCCGGTGGTGGACGACGACGAGCTCGCCGGTGGCCTGCGGCTCGCGCGCGATCCCGAGGGCGTCGTACACGGCCGGGAGCACCGGCCGGTGGGTGCACACCACGGCGTCCTCGCCGGAGTGCACGAGCTCGTCGACGGCCGCGAGGACGCTGGCGCCCGTGGCGTCCTCCTCGGAGAGGCCGTCCGACGCCACGATCGGCCAGCCGCTGTGCTCGGCGTACGGCCGGACCGTCTCGACGCAGCGCACACTCGAGGAGGTCAGCACGAGGGAGACTCCGTAGGCGTCGAGCACGGGTACGGCGTGCCGCGCCTGCGACTTGCCCTCGACCACCAGCGGGCGCAGCCGGTCGTCACGGCGCCACGCCTTCCGCGAGCGCGCCTGTCCGTGTCGGAGGACGATCACGGCCCGGGTCGCGCCGCCGTGGTGGAGCGCCTCGGCCAAGGTGGCGCGGTCGCGCTCGTAGCTGAGGCGCTCGGCGGCCTTGCCGAGCTTCACCCAGGCCACTTCGTCGATCTCGGCGTTGACCAGGTAGCCGGACACGTCGTGGTCGCCGATCACCCGCCCGACCCAGTAGTCCACCACCTTGGTGCGCGACCCGTTGGGATAGGACTGCCGCGCCAGCGGGATGCCGAGCCTGACCCGCAGCCCGGTCTCCTCCGCCACCTCCCGCACCGCCGCCACCGGCGACAGCTCACCCCGGTCGAGCTTGCCCTTGGGGAACGCCCAGTCGTCGTACGCCGGCCGGTGGACCAACAGCACCCGTCCCTTGCGGAGGACGACGGCTCCGGCTGCCCGGACGTCGCCGGGCCTGGACGTCGAGGGCATGCGGCTAGTCTCACACCAGTCCGGATGCGGGTCACGGACGGCCCGGCGATCGAGCCACGAAAGGGACACGGCGTGCCGAGACGACGCTGGATCGCCGGTGTCGCGCTGGTCGCCGCGTTGGTCGGTGCCGGCGTCCTGTGGCGGCGCGGCGGCGACGGTACGTCGTACGCCTGGGCCGCGGAGCACGCGCCGGCCGGTACCCAACGCCTGTCGTGGACCGACTGGGCCGCCATCCGTGCTCGTGAGGGCGCCGACCTGTCCGCCCGCTCGTCGGTGCCCGACGTTCGTCACTTCCTGACCCGGGCGTTCGACGACGACCTGAGCTCCACCTCGGCCCTGGTCACCTCCACGCCGGTGCTCCAGCAGCGGTTCGGCTTCTCACCGGCGAGTGCCGACTGGGAGCTGTTCAGCCAGGGCGACCAGGGCGCCGTGGTGATGCTGCACCTGCCGTCCTCCGACCTCGAGGTCGTGGCCGATCGCCTCACGGAGCTCGGCTACACCAGGCCCGCCGACCCCACCGGCGTCTGGGAGGGCGGCCAGGACCTGCTCGCCGAGATCTCCCCGTCGCTCACGCCCGAGCTGGCCTACGTCGCGCTGGACGTCCACGACTCGCTCGTCCTCGCCTCCGACACCTCGGCCTTCCTCTCGGTGGCCGTGCAGGCCGTCACGGGAGGCGGCGCCCGGGTGAGCGGGCTCGCGCCGGTCGTCGGGGACGCCGGCGACCCGCTGTCGTCGGAGGTCTACTCCGGCGACTACGCCTGCCGTGCGCTGGCCATGGCTCACGCGGACGCCGGTGACCAGGCGGAGGCGCGTCGGCTGGTCGCCGCGGCGGGCGAGGTGAGCCCCTACTCCGCGTTCGCGATGTCCGACGAGCCGGACGGCTCGATGCGGGTGGCGTTCGAGTTCGACGACTCCGGCACCGCGCGCACGAACGCCGACACAAGGGCCACGCTCGCGCGTGGTCCCGCACCCGGCCAGGGGGGCAGCTTCCGCGACCGGTTCACGGTCGACTCGGTCACCGCGCACGGGTCGCTGGTGACGATGCTCCTGACTCCGAGGAAGGGCGCCTACGCCCTGTCGGACCTCAGCACCGGGCCGCTGCTCTTCGCGACGTGTTGAGACGGCGTACGGCGGGGTCAGCCGGCGCGCGGAAGGATCCCGAGGATCTCGTCGATCTCCGCGTCGCTGAGGTGCTCTTCGGTCTCGCTCGCGGCGATGATGAGGTTCGTCGTGAGCTCGACCTCGCCCAGGAGGTCACTGTCCTCCAGGGACACGTCGAACTGGTCGGGCACTGACGACACCTCTCTTGACCGTTCGGGGCACGGTACGGGTCAAACAGAGAGTGTTCCCCACGCACGATTCTCTCAAACCCGAAAGTACCGGCCCCCGGGGCGAACGGAAAGGGACCTCACCCGGAGGTGAGGTCCCTTGTCCTGGGCCGGGCGGCTGCCCGGTCATGCGATCACAGCGGGCGAACGTTCTCCGCCTGGGGGCCCTTGGGGCCCTGGGTGACGTCGAACTCGACCTTCTGGTTCTCGTCGAGGGACTTGTAGCCCTGCGACTGGATGGCCGAGTAGTGCACGAACACGTCGTCGCCGCCGTCCTCCTGCGCGATGAAGCCGAAACCCTTCTCGGCGTTGAACCACTTCACGGTGCCTTGAGCCATGTTGCTCGTTACTCCTGTTATCGGAACGAGGGGCCGTCACCTCGACGACCCCGCACCAGATGCGGTGACACGTCGCTCCGACTTGCATGGGTGGCACCCACGAAGAGAACGCCGTTGGATCACAAACTCCGCGGGCGTCAAACCTGCTGGAACCTGCACCTGTTGCACCAGAGACCTTACCAACCGATGGCCCCGGGTACACCACCCGCGTCGAGCCGGTTCCGCTCGCGACGGCGACCGGGTGTCGCAACGGCATGCCGCCGAGACCGATTCCGTGCTTCCGGTCCCGCGACGGGCCCGCCGATGGCACGATGCGCGGTGATCCGCGCAACCGTCGGGGCGGCGAGCCGCCGACCCGGACAGCCATCGCCCCTGGAGACCGCACATGACCAGTACCCCCATCAACTTCTGCTCCCAGTGCGGGACCCGGCGGGTCGACGAGGGCGCGTTCTGCGGGAGCTGCGGAGCTCCTGTCGCCGTCCCGCTCGTCCGGTCACCGCTCGTCGAGCCACCGCCCGCCCCGTCACCGCTCGTCGAGCCACCGCCCGCCCCGTCACCGCCCGTCGAGTCACCGCCCGCCCCGTCACCGCCCGTCCAGTCTCCGCTCGTCGAGCCACCGCCCGCCCCGTCACCGCCCGTCGAAGCGACCCCCGTCCGAGCGCCGGCCGAACGTGCGGCCCCGACCCCACCGCCGGCACC
>JBAUWD010000193.1:0-14277 GCA_049583575.1 Nocardioides sp. | reverse complement strand
GGCGATCACCGGCTCCGCCGGCCCGCCGGCGCTGGCGGCGTTCGGCAGCGCGGACCTGCGCAGCGGCACGCCCATGCGGGTCGACCACTGGTTCCAGATCGGATCGATCAGCAAGGCCTTCACCTCGTTGCTCGTCCACCAGCAGATCGACGCGGGCCGGTTGCGTCTCGACACGCCGATCACCGACCTGCTGCCCTGGCTCGAGGTCGCCGGCGGACGAGGCGGACAGCTCACCGTCGAGCGCCTGCTCACGCACACCTCCGGGCTGCCCATCGGCGCCGACCCGGTTCCCGACGAGCTCGAGCAGGCCTGGATCCTGCGACGACTCTTCACGACGGAGCCCGGACACTTCCACTACTCGAACCTCGGCTACGTGCTCCTGGGCCTCGCCCTGCGCGCGCTGACCGGACGGCCGGTGGCCCAGCTGCTGGCCGAGGGGGTGCTCGAGCCGCTCGGGATGGGTGACTCCCGGGGTGCCGTGCTCGACGCGGACCGCGACCGCTACGCCACCGGCCACCAGCCCGCGCGATCGGGTGGGCCCTGGGTGCCCGGGGACCCGATCGAGCCGGCCCTGTGGTTCGAGCAGAGTACGGCCGACGGCAACGTCGGGGCGACCGCGGCGGACCTGTCCAGGCTGGCCGTCCTGCTCCTCGGCCGGGGCCTCGTCGACGGTCGGCGGGTGGTCAGCGAGGCTGCTCTCGACCGGATGACCACAGCGCCCGCGCCGGAAGGTGAGCCCGTGCTCGCCGCCCCGGGTCTCGAGCCGAGCACCTCGAGCCGCTACGGACACGGCCTGAACCTCGAGGAGGTCGGGGGGCACCGGGTGCTCAGCCACGGCGGAGGCATGGTCGGGTACTCGACGTTCTTCCTGACCGATCTGGATGCTGGGCTCGGCGTCGTCGTCCTGACCAACGCGAACGGCGACTCGGCCGAGAGTGAGCTCCTGGCGCGCGGTGCCCACGGGGCGCTGACGGACGCCGGGCCACGATCGGCTCCCTGGTGGCCGCCGGTCGAGACCCGCGTGGTCGACGGTGCCGACCCGCAGGTCCCGCTCGGGTCGTTCGCGGCGGACGACCCGCGCGTGGCCCGGTTGGACGTCACCACCGACACCGGCTCCGCGTTCGTCGTCGTCGAGCAGGACGCCACTCGCGGGTGGCTGTTCCGTGACCGGCGCGGCAGATACACCACCGACCACCCGGGGCTCCGCGACTTCCACCTCGTCCCCGGGCCCGACGGCTCCTGGCACCACGGCCCCCACACCTACGGCGGCCCCGCGCCCGCGTCTGGTCCGACACCCACCGGCTGGGCACGGCTGGTCGGTCGCTACCGATCGTTCTCGCCGTGGTACCGCACCATCCGTGTCTACCTGCGTCACGGCAGGCTGTTCCTGTCCTCCCCCGGAGGCGTGGAGGCTCCGCTCGACGAGGAGGAGCTGGTCGAGGTGCAGGCGGGCGTGTTCCGGATCGGCCGTGAGGAGTGGCTCCCCGAGCGGCTCCACGCGGGACCGGAGGTCGACGGACGATGCGTGTACGTCGTACGCGACGGCTGTCACTACTCGCGCACGTTCCTTCCCTGACGGGGCAGCCCGCGGCCCTGGTCGAGGGGTCGAGCGACCGCCGCGCGATGCATGGTCGGGCCCGGCCCTTCGCTTGGGGGTTGTGTCGGCCCGGAGGTCGCGCGAGGCTGTTGGGGGACCAGAGGAGGGAGTCACGGTGGGCCGAGACGAGGGCTGGTTCCCGAGCCACCTCAGGGAGATCAGCAGGGCGGAGTGTCTCGAGCTTCTCGCGAGCCACAAGGTGGGCAGGGTGGCCTATTGCGACGATCTCGGACCGGTGGTGCTGCCGGTGAACTACGCGCTCGACCACGACACCGTCGTGATCCAGATCTCCCCGCACTCGACCTTGGCGGGTCACCTCCGCTCCGCGCCCGCGTCGTTCCAGATCGACGACTTCGACGACTTCAATCAGACGGGCTGGAGCGTGTTGGTGCGCGGCGACGCCGTCCACGTCGACAGCGCTGACCTTCCTGCCGACGACGAGGATCGGCCGCACGCATGGGCGGAAGGCCTACGCACCTTCCACGTCCGGATCACCCCGCACGACATCTCGGGCCGGCGACTCCTGCCGGCCTGAGCCCACGGCTACGGCCCAGCGACCGCGGGTTCGTCCACGACCGTGGGTGGAGTGCCCGGTCGGCATCTCCCCCGGTCAGGACCCCTGGTCGACCTGGCACCCCCAACGGGATTCGAACCCGTGCTACCGCCGTGAAAGGGCGACGTCCTAGGCCGCTAGACGATGGGGGCCTGCTCAGGGTCTGAGCGACGGTCAGCATACGGCGAGCCGCCGTACGGCGACGAAACAGGAGCGCGCGCCGGGGAGGGCTCCACCGGTTTCGGGACCGGCCGAACGCTCCGGTAAGGTGCTCTCGCGCTCCGGGGCACGGAGTGCACCCCAGGCCAGGTAGCTCAGTTGGTACGAGCGTCCGACTGAAAATCGGAAGGTCGGCGGTTCGACCCCGCCCCTGGCCACCGCCCAGGACCGTCCCGACGCGCTGCAGCATCCTGCGCTGCAGGAACCTGAGCCTTACGCCCGCGGCCGTGCCCTCACTACTGTGCAAGAGCCACCTCGCGTGGTCTCCGCCATCTGCGTCGTCTCGGGAGTCCCAGTGCCAGCAGCTCCAGTGTCCACACGCCCTGTCCGCACCTTCGCCCTGACCGCCCTCAGCCTGGTCGCGGCCGGCCTCACGGTGGTCGGCCTCGGTGCGCCCGCCCACGCCGACGGACCCGGGGTGGGTACGCCCTGGGTGGTCTCCGTCGGCGACTCCTACATCTCCGGCGAAGCCGGGAGGTGGGCCGGGAACTCCAACGCGTCGGAGTCGTACGTCGACGCGCTCGGCCCCACCGCGTACTACGACAACGCGAGCAACACCGGCGAGCAGATCAACCGCTGCCACCGCAGCAAGGCCGCCGAGATCCACATCGGCGGCGGCGTGAGCAGCCTCAACCTGGCGTGCTCGGGCGCGCGGACCACGACGTACATCGACAGCGACGGGAACTTCAAGCCCGGCCTCGACTTCTTCGACAGCGGCGGGCAGCAGGGTCAGGCGCTGATGCTGCAGACCTTCGCCGCGACGCACGACGTGAAGATGGTCGCCGTCTCCATCGGCGGCAACGACTTCGACTTCGCCTCGATCGTCCAGTCGTGCGTCACGGACTTCCTCACCTCGCCGACGTGGTGGAAGAACTACTGCAGCGACGACAGCTCGGTCACCGCGAACTTCACCGCCGCCGACGTCGCCGCGGTCCGCGCGCGGATCGCGACGGCGTACCAGAACGTTCGCACGGCCATGCGCAACGCCGGGTACGCCGACAACGCGTGGACGCTGCTGGTGCAGGACTACGAGTCGCCGATCCCCAGCGGCTCCGGCTTCCGGTACGGCGAGTCGGGCTACACGCGGCAGAGCACGGGTGGCTGCGGCTTCTGGAACCACGACGCGGACTGGGCCAACAGCACCGCGCTCCCGACCATCGACGACACGGTGTTCGGCGCGGCGATGGACTCCGGCCTCACCAACGTGCGCACGCTCGAGCTGGCGAGTGCCTTCGACGGACACCGGCTCTGCGAGAACACCGACGACCTCGTCGAGGCCAACTACTCGAGCTGGCAGGCACCGGGTGCCGTCGACAAGAGCGAGTGGATCGACCAGATCCGGACCATCTCCACCGCGGGCTCCGACTACTACATCCAGGAGTCGCTGCACCCGAACTACTGGGGTGAGCTCGCCGTGCGCAGCTGCCTGCGGCAGGCCTGGAACGGCGGCACCCCGCGCAGCGGCACGTGTACGACGTCCGGCCCGGGCCTGCTGAACGGCGAGCCGCGGATGACCCTCGACTGAGCACGTGCCGGGTGATCGTGCTGACCGGCGTCCGCGTGCGCTGGAGCGCGCCGCTCGTGGTCGGGTCCGCGGTCGGGGTGGCCCGGGAGAGCCGGATGCGCGACCTGCGGACGGCCTCGAGGTACGTCGGCGCGCTGCGCCGAGGTACCTCGGCCGTCAGCTCAGCAGCAGGGGCTGGACGATCTGGCGCGCGGAGTGGATGCGGGACTTCACGGTCCCGATCGGGATGTCGAGCAGGTGGGCGATGTCGGAGTACTCGAGCTCCTGGACGTCGCGCAGGAGGAGCGGCTCGACCAGTGCGGGATGGTCGGCACCGAGGACCTCGAGAGCCTCGAGGAAGTCGAGACGGCTGCCCGCGATCACGCTCGTCGTACGCGGGTCGGCGGCGGGGGGCAGCTCGTCGGTCGGCAGCTCGGACGAGCGTCGCTTGAGGGAGCGGTACGTCGAGCGGGCGCTGTTCGAGGCGACCGCGTGCAGCCACGTGGTGAAGCGGCTGCGCCCGGCGAAGGTCTGGATGCGGGTCGAGACCAGCAGCAACGCGTCCTGAGCCGCCTCCTCGGCGTCCTCGGGATAGAGCAGCATCCGGCCGCAGATGCGACGGACCCGGGGCTGGATCGCCACCAGCAGCGCCTCGAGGGCCGGCCGGTCTCCCGCCGCGGCGCGGGTCGCCAGGTCCTCCAGGTCGGGCGTGTCCTGCGTGTCGTCCACCCTGTGCGTCCTCCGAGTCCACTCGCTGATCCGGCAGAATACCGACCGTGTCCCTTCCCTCTCGGCTCGGCCGGCTGCGCCAGGTCGAGCGACTGGGGGTCGGCGGCTTCGCCTCGGTATGGCTCTACCGCGACGACGAGCTGCAGTCCGACGTGGCCGTCAAGGCCCTGGCCGACAACTGGGCCCAACGTCTCGACATCCGCGACCGGTTCCTCCAGGAGGCGCGCATCCTGCGCCGGGCGGACTCCGACTACGTCGTCCGGGTGTACGACGTCGGCGAGGTGGAAGGCACGCCGTACTTCGTGATGTCGTACGCCGACCGCGGCACCGTCGCCCACCTGATCGAGAGGGAGCACTCGATCTCGCTGGACCGCACCATCGACCTGGTCTCCCAGGCCGGTGCGGGGCTGACGGTGCTGCATGGCCAGGGGTCGATCCACCGCGACATCAAGCCGGCGAACCTGCTGCTGCGCAGCGACGGGTCGGGGCAGCGGGTGATGGTGGCCGACCTCGGGGTGGCGAAGGCGATGCTGCACGCCAGCGGACTGACCCACGTGGTCGGGACTCCGGCGTACATGGCACCCGAGCAGGCGACCGGTGGCGGTGTCGACGAGCGCGCCGACGTGTACGCGCTGGCTGCGGTGGCCTACCAGCTGCTGACGGGAGGGATCGCCCACACGGGCACGATCGCCGAGCTCGCGCAGCTGCGGCCACCGCCGCCACCCTCGCAGCTGGCCGACCTGCCGGAGGGAGTCGACGGGGTGGTGCTCCGCGGGCTCGCTCCCGACCGCGAGGATCGCTGGCCCACGGTGCGGGCGTTCGTCAACGCCTTCCAGGCCCTCACGCCCGGGGCGGATCACACGTTCCTGGTCAGCCCTCCCGACCCGTCCCCGGCCGCGGTGGCCTCGTCGTCGGAGCAGACGCGGACACCGACCGGGTCCAGGCTGACGCTCGTCCTGGTCTGCGCCGCCGTCTTCCTGGTCTGCTTCGGCGGCGCACTCGCCGCCACCCAGCAGCTGCGCTGAGCCGGCGGGTTCGATGCCCGCCCGGTCAGGTCGGCGCACTATCGTTCGAGGTGGGTCACACCACCTCTCGTGGCCCGAAGGCACGGTCGCCACCCACCCGCGTGGCGCGAAGCGAAAGTAGGCCAGGTCATGTCTGCCGATCCCCCCGTCGCCGGCTCCGTCGACGGTGTCGACGTCTTCGAGCTCGGCTCCGAGCACGAGCAGGTCGTCTTCTGCAACGACCACGCGACGGGCCTCAGGGCGATCGTCGCGATCCACTCCACGGCGCTCGGGCCCTCCCTCGGCGGCACCCGCTTCTTCCCCTACGCCACGACCGCGGACGCCGTGCACGACGTCCTCAACCTCTCGCGCGGCATGACCTACAAGGCCGCGCTGGCCGGCCTCGACCTCGGCGGCGGCAAGGCCGTCATCATCGGCGACCCGATGACGACCAAGACCGAGGCGCTCCTGCGGTCCTACGGGCGCTTCGTGCAGACGCTGGGCGGGCGGTACCTCACCGCGTGCGACGTCGGCACGTACTCGGCGGACATGGACGTCGTCGCCCGCGAGTGCTCGTTCGTCACCGGCCGGACCGTCGCGCACGGCGGCGCCGGCGACTCGTCGGTGCTCACGGCGTACGGCGTCTACGAGGGCATGCGGGCCAGCGCGGAGGCGGTCTGGGGCACGCCGACCCTGTCCGGTCGGACCGTGGGCGTGGCCGGTGTCGGCAAGGTCGGGCACCACCTCGTGAAGCACCTCGTCGACGACGGCGCTCGGGTCGTGGTCACCGACGTCTACCAGCCTGCGGTCGACGCGATGGTCCGCGAGTACGGCGCGGTGGCCGTCGACTCGGCCGACGCGCTGGTGCGTTCGGAGATCGATGTCTACGCGCCGTGCGCGATGGGTGACGCCCTCACCGACGAGGTGGTCGACGCGCTGACGGCGAGGATCGTGTGCGGCGCGGCCAACAACCAGCTCGCTCACCCGGGCATCGAGAAGGCGCTCGAGGACCGTGGGATCCTCTACGCCCCCGACTACTGCGTGAACTCCGGGGGCCTGATCCAGGTCGCCGACGAGCTCGAGGGGTTCAGCTTCGACCGGGCACGACAGCGGGCCTCGGGCATCTTCGAGACGACGCGCGCGGTCTTCGAGCTGGCCCGCACCGACTCCGTCACACCGGCAGAGGCCGCCGACCGGCTCGCCGAACGCCGGATCCGCGACGTCGGGCGCCTGCGGTCGGTGTGGCTGCCCGACCGGTGACCTCCGGCTCGGCCGTTCGTGACGTGTGGTCAGACCATCTGCGACGTCTCAACACACGCTTTGCGACGCCTCGACGAGTGTCAGTCGCGGGAGGGCTCGGCGTAGTCGGACCACTCGTCGTACTCGTCGGTCGACCCGTCGGGCTCGTCGAGCTCCTCGCCGTCGCCCTCGATGTCGCTCTCGCCGCCGTGCAGCTCGCGCGCCAACGCGCCGAAGTCCGTCTCGTGAGTGCGGTACTTCAGGTCGCGGGCGACCTTCGTCTGCTTGGCCTTCGCTCGGCCGCGCCCCATAGGGTCGACCCCCTCGCACGCTGAGCCGGTTCCAGGGAAGTGCCACCGTGGTCCCGGTCTGATTGTCAGTCTGTCGTGGGGGCAACGCTACCCAATGGGTGGCTGTTCCCGCACACCCCATCCCGAAATGGTCGAGATTTGGCCGTCCGGGGTCACCAGCCCGTGTGCTGCCCGGTCAGCAGGACCTCGCCGCCACGGCGGTCGTCGAGGACCACCTCGCCCGCTGCCCACGCCGGTACGCCGTACCCCCCGAGCGTCGCGATCGCCCGGTCGACCTCACCGGAGGGCAGCACCGCGACCATCCCCACCCCGCAGTTCAGGGTCGCCTCGAGGTCGTCCTGCGAGACCTCGCCCACCCGGCGTACGACGTCGAAGATGGGCGCCGGCGACCAGGTGCCGCGGTCGAGGGTTGCGGACAGCTCCTCGGGCATCACCCGCGCGAGGTTGGCGGCGAGCCCGCCGCCGGTGACGTGCGCCATCGCGTGGACGTTGGCCTGCTCGGCGAGGCCGAGACACGCCTTGGTGTAGATCCGCGTCGGCTCGAGCAGCTCCTCGCCGAGCGTGCGCCCGAGCTCGGGCACGTCGCGGTCGAGCGCCCAGCCCGCCTGCTCGAGCAGGAGGTGCCGGACCAGGGAGTAGCCGTTGGAGTGCAGCCCGTTCGACGCCATCGCGACGACCACGTCGCCGGGCCGGACGCGTCCCGGACCGAGCAGGCGAGAGGCCTCGACGACACCGGTGGCGGCGCCCGCGATGTCGTACGCGTCGGGCTCCATCAGACCCGGGTGCTCGGCCGTCTCGCCACCGATCAGCGAGCATCCGGCCTCCACGCACGCCTCGGCGATGCCCTTGACGATGGCCGCGACCCGCTCGGGTACGACGCGCCCGCAGGCGATGTAGTCGGTCATGAAGAGCGGCTCCGCACCGCACACCACCAGGTCGTCGACCACCATGCCGACGAGGTCGAAGCCGATGGTGTCGTGCACGTCCATCGCCTGGGCGATCGCGACCTTGGTGCCGGCGCCGTCGGTCGAGGTGGCCAGGATCGGCTGGGTGTAGCGGGTCAGCGCGGCTGCGTCGTACAGGCCGGCGAAGCCGCCGAGCGACCCGATCACCTCGGGTCCGGAGGTCTTCTCGACCCACGTCCTCATCAAGGTGATCGCGGTGTCGGCCGCCTCGATGTCGACGCCGGCGGCGGCGTAGGCGCTGCCGGCCGTGGGTTGGGCTGGCTCGGTCACGACGGGCTCCCTGGCTGCTTACGGGTTGTTGAGCACGGGCAGTTCGCGGGCGGCATGGGGGGAGGCCAGGGTCGCCTCGAGGAGGTGCTTGCCGAGGAGGCTCTCGTCGGGGAGCTCGATCGGGTAGGAGCCGGTGAAGCAGGCGCGGCACAGGTCGCCCGGCTCCTGGCCGGTCGCGTCGATCATCCCCTCGAGCGAGATGTAGCCCAGGCTGTCGGCTCCGACGCTGGCCGCGATCTCGTCGACCTCGAGCCCGTTGGCGATCAGCTCCGCACGGGTGGCGAAGTCGATGCCGTAGAAGCACGGCCACTTCACGGGCGGACTGCTGATCCGCACGTGGACCTCGGCGGCTCCCGCCTCGCGCAGCATCCGGATCTGGGCGCGCTGGGTGTTGCCGCGCACGATCGAGTCGTCGACCACGACGAGCCGCTTGCCGCGCACCATGTGCTCGAGGGCGTTGAGCTTGAGCCGGATGCCGAGCTGGCGCAATGTCTGGCTGGGCTGGATGAAGGTGCGTCCGACGTAGGCGTTCTTGACGAAGCCCTGGCCGAACGGGATGCCGCTCTCCTCGGCGTACCCGGCGGCGGCGGGGGTGCCCGACTCGGGGACGGGCATCACGAGGTCGGCGTCGACGGGGAACTCGCGGGCCAGCTGACGGCCCATCTCCACGCGGGCCTGGTGGACGCTGCGCCCGCTGATCGTGGCGTCGGGGCGCGCGAGGTAGACGTACTCGAACACGCAGCCCTTGGGCTCGGGCAGGGCGAACTGGTGGGAGCGGAGGCCGTTCTCGTCGATCACGAGCAGCTCGCCGGGCTCGATGTCCCGGACCCGGCTCGCGCCGATCGTCGCCAGCGCGGCGTCCTCGCTGGCCACCACCCAGCCGCGGTCGAGCCGGCCGAGGACGAGCGGGCGGATGCCCTGCGGGTCGCGGGCGGCGTACAGGGTCTGCTCGGTCATCCAGACGAAGGAGTAGGCACCGCGGAGTCGGGGCAGCACCTCGATGGCCCGCTGCTCGAGCGACGTGTCGGGGTGGTAGGCGAGGAGCGCGGTGACCAGCGACGTGTCGCTCGTGGACGACTCGATGGTCCGGCTGTGGAGGTCGAGCTCGCCGGGAAGGCTGGGCAGGTCGGCGACCATCTGGCGCACCTCGGAGGCGTTGACGAGGTTGCCGTTGTGGCCGAGGGCGATCGAGCCGTCGTCGGTGGGCCGGAACGTCGGCTGGGCGTTCTGCCACGTGCTGGCGCCGGTCGTGGAGTAGCGGCAGTGGCCGATCGCGAGGTGTCCCTTGAGCGACTCCAGCGTCGAGTCGTCGAAGACCTGGGAGACCAGGCCCATGTCCTTGTAGACCAGGATCTGGCGACCGTTGGCCACCGCGATGCCGGCGGACTCCTGCCCGCGGTGCTGCAGGGCGTAGAGGCCGAAGTAGACGAGCTTGGAGACCTCCTCGCCGGGAGCCCAGACCCCGAAGACGCCACAGGCGTCCTGCGGACCCTGGTCGAGCGGGTCGAGCGCCGCGGTGAGCCGACCGTCGCCGCCGGGGCGGCTGGTGCGAGGGGTCACGGGTGGAGTCTAGGTGAGGTGGTACGCCGTGGTGGCATCGCCGCACCCGGCGTCCCGGCCTGGTCGGCGCCGTGTCCGAAACCCGCCAGAACAAGGCGGCTCGAGCGGGCACGCTGGGGGCATGACCACGACGACGAGCCGGCTCACCGTCCACGCGATCGACCCGGAGCGCCTCGACCGGGTGCGAGCGACCGGGACCGACGGGCACGACAATCTCCTCCGCGCCCTTCCGGCGACCGGTAGCGGCGAGCCGCTGCGCTGCTGCCTGCGGTTCGCGCGGCAGGGCGAGGCGATCGCCCTCATCTCCTTCGCGCCCTTCCAGCACGCCTCGGTGTGGACGGAGGTCGGCCCGGTCTACGTCCACGCGGAGCGGTGCGAGGGCTACGACGCGAGCACGGCGCTCCCGCCGGAGCTGCGGCACGGCCCGCGGTTGCTGCGCACCTACCGCGCCGACGACACGATGGACTACGAGCACAACACCCTGGTCGGCGACGGGGATCTCGAGCCGGTGCTCGACCGCCTGCTCGACGAGCCGGAGGTCGCCACGGTGCACGTGCGGACCGTGCTGCCGCAGTGCTTCCTCTACGCCGTGACCCGCTGAGGCGCGCTCACTGCGCGCCGAGCTTCTGGAGCAACAGCGCCTCGGCGAGCACGACACGCTCGAACTCCGCGAGGTGCAGACCCTCGTTGGCGCCGTGGGCCCGGGTGTCCGGGTCCTCGACGCCGGTCACGAGCACGCTGGCCTCGGGGAACGCGCCGAGGAACTCCGCGATGAACGGGATCGAGCCGCCGACCCCCATGTCGATCGGCTCGGTGCCGTCCCAGGCCTCCGCGAACGCCGCACGCGCCGCGTCGTACGCCGGACCGGTCGCCTCGATGCTGGTGGCCTCGCCGAAGTCGACGGGGGTGACCGTGAGCTCGGCCCCCCACGGGACGTGGGTCTCCAGGTGGCGCTCGAGCCGGGCGCGGGCGTTGGCCACGGTGTCGCCGGGGGCCAGTCGCAGGCTCAGCCTCGCCCGGGCCGCCGGGACCAGGGTGTTGCTGGACCCGGCGACCTTCGGGGCGTCGAGGCCGATCACGGACAGGGAGGGCTTGGTCCAGAGGCGCTCGACGGTCGAGCCGCTGCCGATCCAGTCGACGCCCGCGACGGCACCGGACTCGGCACGCAGTCGCTCCTCGGGGTAGTCGACGTCCGCAGCCGGTCCGGCGACGAGGCCGTCGACGACCACGTTGCCGGCGTCGTCGTACAGGCTCGCGATCAGGCGGCTGAGCGTCATCAGGGCATCGGGGACCAGGCCGCCCCACATGCCGGAATGGACGGCATGGGTGAGCGTGCGCACCTCGACGTCGAGCCGGACCAGGCCGCGCAGGCTGGTGGTGAGCGCGGGCACGCCGATGTCCCAGTTGCCGCTGTCGGCGATCACGATGACGTCGGCGCGCAGCTCGTCGTGGTGCTGCCGCAGCAGCCCCGGGAGGCTGTCGGATCCCACCTCCTCCTCGCCCTCGACGAACAGCACGACGTCGACCGGCAGCTCGTCGCCGTGCACACGGAGCGCGCCGAGATGGGCGGCGATGCCGGCCTTGTCGTCGGCGGCACCCCGGCCGTAGAGCCGTCCGTCGCGCTCGGTCGGCTCGAAGGGGGGCGAGTCCCAGTCGGCGTGGTCGTTCTCCGGCTGGACGTCGTGGTGGGCGTAGAGCAGGACCGTCCTCGCGTTCGCGCGGGTGCTCCGCTTGTGGGCGATCACGGCCGGGCGGCCGCCGTCGGCGCTGGTGATCTGCGCGTCGCAGCCCTCCGCGGCGAACAGGTCGCGGACGGCCTCGGCGCTGCGCTGGACCTCGGCCGCACGGTCGGGGTCGGCGCTCACCGACTCGATCCGGACCAGCGCCTCGAGGTCACGTCGTACGCCGGGCAGGACGTCGCGCACCCGCGCGCGGAGGTCGTCGCTCATGATCGCCACCCTAGGACCCCGCACGAGCCGCGCGCGCGGCCGTCGCGACACGGCGAGAATTGTCTGACAATCTTTGCTTTTGGTGGGCCTGGTGCGCGACCATGGTCCCAGTCGCTGCCCGCGAACCCGACGGCCGAAAGCAGTCCCATGACCCATCACAGCTCCGGCACCGAGCACCACATCGAGCTGACCGAGACGTACGCCGCGCACAACTACCACCCGCTCCCCGTCGTGCTCTCCTCGGGTGAGGGCGCCTGGGTGACCGACGTCGACGGCAACCGGTTCCTCGACTGCCTGGCCGGCTACTCCGCCCTGAACTTCGGGCACGCGCACCCGCGCCTCGTCGAGGTGGCCCGGCGGCAGCTCGGCACCCTGACGCTGACCAGCCGCGCGTTCTACAACGACCAGCTCGGCCCCTTCGCGCACGCACTCTCCGAGCTCACCGACAAGGAGATGATCCTGCCGATGAACTCCGGGGCCGAGGCCGTGGAGACCGCGATCAAGGTGAGCCGCAAGTGGGGGTACCAGGTCAAGGGCGTGGCGGAGAACGAGGCCACGATCATCGCCATGGAAGGCAACTTCCACGGGCGCACCACCACGATCGTGTCGTTCTCGACCGACCCCGACGCGACGACGGGCTACGCGCCGTTCACGCCGGGGTTCCGGCTCGTGCCGTACGGCGACGTCGAGGCGCTGCGCGCGGCCATCGACCACACGACCGTGGCCGTCCTGCTCGAGCCGGTGCAGGGCGAGGCCGGCGTGATCATCCCGCCGGAGGGCTATCTCCGGCGCGTCCGCGCGCTGTGCCGCGAGCAGCACGTGCTGATGGTCGCCGACGAGATCCAGTCGGGCCTGGCGCGCACCGGCCGCACGTTCGCGTGCGACCACGAGGACGTCGTACCCGACATGTACGTCCTCGGCAAGGCGCTCGGCGGTGGGCTCTACCCCGTGTCGGCGGTGGCGGCGAATCGCGACGTGCTCGGCGTGATCACGCCGGGCAGCCACGGCTCGACGTTCGGTGGCAACCCGCTGGCTGCCGCCATCGGTCGCGAGGTCGTGACCATGCTGCAGACCGGCGAGTTCCAGGAGCGCGCGGCCAAGCTCGGCGAGCAGCTGTACGACGGCCTCGCCGGCCTCGTCGGCCACGGGATCGACGCGGTGCGCGCTCGCGGGCTGTGGGCGGGTATCGACATCTCGCCGGACAAGATGACCGGGCGTGACTTCACCGAGGCACTGCTCACCAAGGGCGTGCTCGCGAAGGAGGCGCACGGCCAGACCGTCCGGCTCGCCCCGCCGATCGTGGCCGGTGAGGCCGACATCGAGCTCCTCGTCGCCACCTTCGGGGCCGTCCTCACGGACTGACCCCTTCGCCGAGTCGGCACAAGACGACTCGGCGAGTTCTCACTGCCTGTTTGCGACGACTCGGCGAGTTCTCACTGCCTGTCTGCGACGAGTCAGCGGGGGACGACGTTGCGGGGATCGCGGCCGTCGCGGAGCCGCTCGAGCTGGTCGCGGACCAGGTCGGCGATGCGGGGCAGCATCGCGGTGGTACCCCCGGCGATGTGTGGGGTGACCAGCACCCGAGGGGCCGACCAGAGGGGATGCCCGGTGGGCAGCGGCTCCGGGTCGGTGACGTCGACGGCGAACGCCAGCCGCCCGGCCTCGGCCAGTACGGCGTCCGTGTCGAGCAGCGCCCCGCGCCCGACGTTGACCACGAGCGTGTCGTCGGCGAGCCGGGCCAGGAACTCGGCGTCCACCAGGTGCCGGGTCGCCTCGCTGAGCGGGAGGACGACGACCACGACGTGCTGCGCCGGCCAGTCGACGTCGTCGCTGGTCACGACCCGGCCGAGCAGGTCGTCGTCGCGTGCACGAGACGCGACCCCGGTCACCTCGGCGCGGCAGGCGAGCATCCGCTCGGCGACCGCCCGGCCGATCGACCCGTAGCCGAGGATCGCGACCCGGCTGTCGGCCAGACTGCGGCGCCCGGTGTCCTGCCGCCAGCTCCCGGCCTCACGGACGGCCACGTCGATGCCGCGCAGCGAGGCGATCGTGAGCCCGAGCGCGAGCTCGGCTGTGGCGTCGTCGTGGACGCCACGGGCGTTGGCCAGGAGCACGCCGGACGGCGTCAGCTCGACCAGGCCGTCGTACCCCGCCGTCTGCAGCTGTACGACGCGCAGCCGCGGCAGCCGGCCGAGCAGCTGCATCGTGGCGCGCGTGCGGGCGTAGTCGGGCACCACCAGCTCGACCTCGTCGGCGCGCTCGGGCACCTCAGCGCCCTTCCAGACGACGAGCTCGAACCCGTCCACCGGTCCGACTGCCGCCGCCAGCCGCGCCGACGGCAGGAGCGCGATGCTCATCCTGCCTCCAGCGGCAGGAG
>JBAUWD010000192.1:0-2061 GCA_049583575.1 Nocardioides sp. | reverse complement strand
CCGGCCGGCGCGACGTGGCGATGCTCGCGGCCTATCGGCGTCGCGGGCTGCGGGTGCGCTCCATGCGACGGCAGGTGCTCGCCGTACACGTACGACGCAGCCGGCCACGTCTGCTGACGCTGGTGGTGACCGACCGGCTGGTCGACGGCACCGTGTCGGGTGCCGGCGTGCGGCGCGCCCTCCCCGAGAGCCGCCCCGCCACGCGCCGGATCGAGCTGCGACGTGTCGGTCGTCGCTGGCGGGTCGTCGAGGTCTACGCGAGCTGACCGAGGCCGGCCGCGAGCACCGCGGTCACGTCCGGGTCGCGGAACTCGAACCCGGCGTCGAGCAGGGCCCGGGGCGCTGCGTTCACCGAGCCGAGCACTTCCGACGACATCGGTCCGGCGCCGATCCTGATCGCGAACGCCGGGGCCGGAAGGACGGTGGGCCGCCCGACCGCGCGACCGAGTGCGCGGGTGAACTCGGCGTTGGTCGGCGTCTCGGGGCAGCAGAGGTTGACCGGCCCGCTCGCGTCGGCGTGCTCGGCGAGGTGGACGACGCCTCCGACCCAGTCGCGCAGGGAGATCATCGGGAAGTACTGCGACCCGCTGCCGAGCCGACCGCCGAGCCCGAGCCGGAACAGCCGGTGCAGTGCCTTCAGAGGCTGGCTGCGCCGGTCCATCACCGGGGCCGTGCGCAGGACGCAGACGCGGGCTCCGGCGTCGCGGGCCGGGTGGGTCGCCGCCTCCCACTCGCGCGTGACCTCAGTGAGCAGCGCGTGACCGCGCGAGTCGGAGGTCTCGGTCAGCCGCTCCGAACCGTGGTCGCCGTAGATCGAGATGCCGTTGCCGGCCAGGAACGCCGGCGGGCGGTCACTGCGGGCGATCGCTCGTGCCAGCGTGCCGGTGGTCGTCACCCGGCTCTCACGCAGGGCCGCCGCCCACGTCCGGGAGTGGGGGTTGCCCAGGGTCGGTGCGCCGGCGACGTTGACGACGACGTCGGCGGACCCGATCACAGCAGCATCGACGACGTCGCGGGCGGGGTCCCAGGTCGACTCGTCCGCGGACCTCGCCTCACGCCGTACCAAACGGGTGACGTCATGGCCTCCCGACGTCAGCGCCTCGGACAGGTGTGACCCGAGGAACCCCGATGCCCCCGCGACGACGATCTTCATGGACTCGTTCCTGTCATCCGACTCGACTTCGTGACGCGCCACTCGCGCCCTCTCTTCGTTCGTGCCCGAGTCGGACGCTCCTCGATCTCTTCGCTCTCCTTCGCCCTCGCAGGCTCGGGCGAAGCGCTCAGACCTCGAACTGACCGGCTTCGAGGCGTGCCTTCACGTCGCCGAGGAACCGGGCGGCGTCCGCTCCGTCGACCAGCCGGTGGTCGTAGGTCAGGGCGAGGTAGACCATCTGGCGTACGGCGATGGTCTCGCCGAGGTTGGGATCGTCGATCACCACGGGCCGCTTCACCACCGAGCCGGTGCCGAGCACGGCGACCTGGGGCTGGTTGATGATCGGCGTGTCGAAGAGCGCGCCGCGGCTGCCGGTGTTGGTCAGCGTGAAGGTGCCGCCGGACAGCTCGTCGGGCGTGATCTTGTTCGTGCGCGTCCGGTCGGCGACGTCGGCGATCTTGCGGGCGAGCCCGGCGATCGAGAGATCACCCGCCTCCTTGATCACCGGCGTGAGCAGGCCGCGCTCGGTGTCGACGGCGATCGCGAGGTTCTCCCGGTCGTAGTAGGTGACCTCGCCCTTCTCGGTGTCGATGGCCGCGTTCAGGCTCGGGTGCTGCTTGAGGGCGTCGACCGCGGCCTTCGCGAAGAACGGCAGGAACGACAGCTTCACGCCCTCGCGGGCGGCGAACTCCTCCTTGGCCGAGTCGCGGAGCCGGGAGATCGTGGTGACGTCGACCTCGATCACGGTGGTCAGCTGGGCACTGACCTGGAGCGACTCGACCATCCGTTTGGCGATCACCTTGCGCAGGCGCGACATCGGCTCCGTCTTGCCCCGCAGCGGCGACGGCGCCGCAGCAGGCGGGGCCTGGACCGTGGGCTCGGCCGCCGGCGTGGGCTCGGCCGCGGCC
>JBAUWD010000191.1:0-25107 GCA_049583575.1 Nocardioides sp. | reverse complement strand
GCGCAGCACGGCCGCGGCGCCGAGCCGGGCCAGGAGGACGGCCTCCTCGGTGGGTGCCGCCGGAGCGAGCCTGCGGGCCACCTCGCGGACATCGGTGCCCGGGGGTACGTCGAACGCGCCGGGGTTGCCGGTCGCCTTGGCCGGCCCGACGACCCGCGAGAGACGGAACACGCGCTCCTCGCCGCGGTCGGTGTCCAGGCCCACGGCGTACCACCTGCCGGAGAAGCGGACGACCCCCCACGGCTCGAGGTGGCGCGTGAGCGGAGCGTCGTAGCCCGGGCGCCGGTAGTCGAAGGTCACCCGGCGACGAGCCAGAGTCGCCTCCCAGAAGACGTCGAAGGACGGCTCGTCCGCGGTCAGTCGCGGCTGGGCGATGTCGAGAGCACCCAGGTCGAGGTCGATGCCCGCCGCGGTGAGCTTGCTGACGGCATCCGTCGTGGCCTCGGCGAGCCGGGCATGTTGCCACACCTTGGAGGCGAGCGCGACGACCGCGGCCTCGTCCGACTCCAGGGTGATCTCCGGGAGCGCGAACTCGTCGGCCCGGATGCGGTAGCCGGGCTCGTCGTCGAAGTAGGCGTCCATCTGCCCCACCTCGATCGGTACGCCGAGGCTGCGAAGCTCCTCCTTGTCACGCTCGAACATCTTCTCGAACGCGTCGTCGGAGGCGTCGGCGTACAGGATCGCGCGGATTCGGTCCTTGGAGACGAAGTGCCGCTGGACCAGCAGCATGATGAGCAGGTTGAGCAGACGCTCGGTCTTGGGCGCGGCGCTCACCTCTGGCTCCGGTACGACGAACCGCTCATGGTGCTCAGGCGGCTCCTACGATGTCGACCACGAAGTACAGCGTGTCGGTGCCCTTGATGTGGGCCTGGGACGAGCCGGCCTTGCCGTAGCCGTCCTTGGGCGGGATCTCGAGGACCACCTCACTCCCGACGTGCTGGCCCACGAGCGTCTTGTCCCAGCCGGTGATCACGTTGGCCACGCCGATCGGGAACCCGACGGGGTCGCCGGAGAAGTTCTGGTCGAAGGGCTTCTTGCCCTGGTAGACCTGGCCGAGGTAACGGACGAAGATCGTCTGTCCCTTCTTGACGACCGGCCCGGTGCCCGAGCGGAGGTTGGCCGACTTGAGGCTGCCATCGGGCTTGGGGGTCTTGTTGAAGCCGAACCCCGAGATGACGCCCTTGGTCCTCTGGATCGACGGTGCCCAGCTCGGGGCCGCGTGGCTCGCGCCGTTGGGCTTGTCGAGGGGCTGGCCGATCAGGTCGAAGACGATCATCACGACGTCAGTCGGCGAGATGTTGAGGCTGGCGTTGCCGGCGGAGCCGAAGATCTTGTCGGCGGTGTCGTAGACGACCACACGCGAGCCGATCTTCTTCCCCTCGAGCGCGTCGAGGAAGATCGGGCTGACCTGGCTGCTCAGCGTGACGACCTGTGGCTGCTGGTCCTGGTAGGAACTGGCGACTGTCTTCTGTGTGGCACCGTCCGCGATCACCGTCTGGACGATCAGCGAGTCACCCTGCTGGATCTTCGGGCCCGTGCCGGTCACCAGCACCTTGGTGACACTGTTCGGGTCGGTCACCTTGCCGGTGAAGTCCACCTTCGGGGCGCTGCCGACGTCTCCGCTGATCGTGACGGAGTCGAGCCCGAGCGCGGAGCCGGAGGACGACGGACTGCCACTGCTGCTGCTGCTCCCCCCGCCGCATCCCGCGAGTGCGACCGCGGTCGCCGCGAGGGTCACGGGGACGAGACTGAGTCGGGTGAGACGGCTACGCACAGCGGGCCCTTCGGAAGACGGTCGGGACGATCACCCTATCCGGCCACCCCCTGATCGCCCTCCGCGACCCCGATGGGGCTGCTTCTGTTGCCGTTTGGTCCCAAACCGCAACAACTCGCCCCGAAACACCGCCGTTTGGTCCCAAACCGCAGACCACAAGCGCGGCCGCCTCCGGTCACATCCCGTCGATCAGGCGTTGCACGCGCTCGTCGTACGCACGGAACGGGTCCTTGCAGAGCACGGTGCGTTGAGCTTGGTCGTTCAGCTTCAGGTGCACCCAGTCGACAGTGAAGTCGCGCCGGCGCTCTTGGGCCTTTCGGATGAACTCGCCGCGCAGCCGCGCCCGCGTCGTCTGTGGGGGAACGGACTTGGCCTGGAAGATCCGCAGATCCGTCGTCAACCGGGCAACCGCCCCGCGCTTCTCAAGCAGGTAGTACAGGCCACGGTCACGGCGGATGTCGTGGTACGCGAGGTCGAGCTGCGCCACTCGGGGGTGACCCAGAGGCAGCCCGTGCTTCGTGCGGTAGCGGTCGATCAGCTTCCACTTGATGACCCAGTCGAGCTCGCGGTCAACCAACCCGAGGTCGTCGGACTCGACGGCCTTCAGGCCGCGTTCCCAGAGATCCAATGCCTGCTCGATCAGGGGGGTAGAGATCTCTCGACGGTCGACGAAGTGACGGGCCTTCGAGAGGTACTCGTGCTGGATGTCGAGCGCGCTTGCCTCACGCCCGTTGGCCAACCGGATCCTGCGCGAGCCCGACACGTCGTGGCTGATCTCGCGGATCGCGCGGATGGGGTTCTCCATCGTGAGGTCGCGCATCACCACGCCCTCCTCGATCATTCGCAGCACGAGATCGCAGCTGGCCACCTTGAGCATCGTCGTGGCTTCGCTCATGTTGGAGTCACCGACGATGACGTGAAGGCGTCGGAAGCGCTCGGCGTCGGCGTGCGGCTCGTCGCGGGTGTTGATGATCGGACGAGACCGGGTGGTGGCGCTGCTGACGCCTTCCCAGATGTGTTCGGCGCGCTGGCTGATCGCGTACGACGCCCCCCGGGCGGTCTGGGTGACCTTGCCGGCCCCGACAATGATCTGGCGGGTGACGAGGAACGGGATCAAGACGTCGGCCAACCGGTTGAACTCGCCGGAGCGGCTGACGAGGTAGTTCTCGTGGCAGCCGTAGGAGTTGCCGGCCGAGTCGGTGTTGTTCTTGAAGAGGTAGATCTCGCCCTGGATACCTTCGTCGTGAAGTCGCTGTTCTGCGTCCTTGAGGAGCCCCTCGAGAACCCTCTCCCCCGCCTTGTCGTGCGTGACCAGCTCGGCGACGTCGTCACACTCTGGTGTGGCGTACTCCGGGTGGCTGCCCACGTCCAAGTACAGCCGCGCGCCGTTGCGCAGGAAGACGTTGGAGCTCCGGCCCCAGCTGACAACCTTGCGGAAGAGATAACGTGCGACCTCGTCGGGGCTCAGCCGTCGCTGGCCCTTGAACGTGCACGTGACGCCGTACTCGTTCTCGATGCCGAAGATGCGACGGTCCACAGGGCCAGCCTAGGCCGCGGTGCCTCGTCCGTACCTCCTCAGCCGGCGCGACGGACAGTTTTCCGCCGTTTGGTCCCAAACCGCATGAATGCGAGGAGTCACGCGCTCCGGGCCCAGTCGACGATTCCCATCTCCCTTCGCCACCGGTTCATGACGCGAGCGCGGCCGGGCTCCGAGTACATCGAATGGTCCACCAACCGGCGCCAGCGTCTCAGACGCTGCTGCTGGTGCGGGCGACACAGGAGCCGGTCGAGCTCATGCATAGCCACGGCTGGGTGGTTCAGGAGATCGTCCAAGGTGTATCCCCGACGCACGTAGGCAGACCCAGCGAATCGGCGCTCGCGCCTCAGGTCCGCGCGATGCTGACCCTTGTCGCGGTGACCCGCGCCGTCGTATTCGTGGACGCTCGACGTCCCGGTGACCAGCAGGTCCGCGCGTCCGACCAGCCTCCCCTGTTTGTCACGCACCTCCACTTGAGGTTCGACGGGTACCTCCATCACATCGTGGAACATGCGCAGCAGCGTCTCGCCGACGGACTCAGCACGGTGGCGGGCGGCGTCGTACGCCGCCCGCAGGGCCCGGACGCCCGGTCTGCGACTCGTCACCATCGCCTGCATCCGGCGCGGGTCGACGTCACCCAGAGCCAGTGCAGAGTCGAGCATCACGACCAGGTCGAGGTGCCCCATGTCTCGAGCCGCTCGAAGGAGGATCTCCTCCGAGGAGTCGACCGGGAGGCCCGAGTCTGACACCTCGACCTCGCTGGGTCCGCCTGCATCGACAAGACGGGAGCAGTTCAATCCGGGCCTCCTCGGACCGAGGTTCCCTCCGTGTACGGCTGCGAAGACGGGGACCTGTTCAGGCAGTGGCGGCAACCGCCAGCCACGCAAGCGGGCTCCAGTGACGTGCGTGAACACTGCCCCCGCGGGCAGGACCAGCAACCACGCTCTGAGCTCTTGGACGAAGACGTCATTGTCGGACAGCCCAGGCTTCTCCAACCTGAAGACTCCGTGGCTGACGCGGATGTAGCCGACGTGCCTGACCTCGCCGCGGATGAACTCCTCCTTGCCATGCACCTGCTCAGGATGCGCCGACCAGGGAGTTGCTCGCTCTGTCTCGCTGTTCGCCTGTGGACAAGTGACAGTGCGGACACGGGCAGAGCGCCGATTGGTCCCAAACCGCAGGGGCCTTGGGCCTGTGGCTGCGGTTTGGTCCCAAACCGCAGTCTGAAGACCCCCTGAACCTGGCGAGAGCTTCAGCCGATTGGTCCGTCGCCTCGGTAGTCGGTCTCAGGCTGCCCAGGCTCGCTGGAGGGGCCGTCTTCGGAACCCTCGGATCGGACGTCCACTGCGGCGTCGGCCGGAGGCGTTCCGGGAGCCGGAGCTGCCGGTGGCGGAGGGACGCGATCGCCGAGCAGGGCCTCGAGCCTGGCCGGACCCAGGCGGCTGAACTTCCGCGGCTGAGCCCGGGTGCGATCGAGCACAGCCACCTCGAGGTCACCGGCAGGGATCACCCGCTCACCGGCCACGCCGGTGTCGTCCGGGCTCTGACCGAGTGCGGCGACCGCGACGTGGAGCGCGTCGGACAGCGAGGCGTTCTCGGTGTAGTTGGCCTTCAGGTAGTCAGCAACCACTTCGTCGGCCCCGCCCATGACGGCGTACTGGTGTTCGTCTGTCACCTGTCCCTGGTAGGTCAGGCGGTAGATCTGGTCGTCCGCGGGAGCGTCGCCGATCTCGGCGACGAAGATCTCCACCTCATACGGCTTCTCGCCTCCACTCGAGAAGATCGTGCCGAGCGTCTGCGCGTAGGCGTTGGCCAGGCCACGTCCCGTGACGTCGCGGCGGTCGTAGGCGTAGCCGCGCATGTCGGCCAGGCGTACTCCGGCGATGCGCAGGTTCTCGAACTCGTTGTAGCGACCGACTGCCGCGAAGGCGATCCGGTCGTAGATCTCACTCACCTTGTGCAGCGCCTGTGAGGGGTTCTCCGAGGCGAACAGCACACCGTCGGCGTACTGGATCACGACCACCGACCGGCCGCGCGCGATGCCCTTGCGGGCGAAGTCGGCCCGATCCTTCATCAACTGCTCGGGCGAGACGTAGAACGGCATGCTCATCTGATGAGGACTCCGATCAGGTCAGGCCCGCGGCTGGGCCGTCGGGGCGGGTCATGCGGGCGGCGAGTACCAGGTCCGCGGTCGCCGCGACCTCGGACTCAGGCACTCGGTGCCCGCCCTCCGAGGTGATCACCTGGACGACGGGGAAGATCCGCCGCGTCATGTCGGGGCCGCCGGTGGCCGAGTCGTCGTCGGCTGCGTCGTACAGCGCCTGGACGAGCGCGGTCACGCACTGCTCCTGGTCGAGGTCGTCGCGGTACAGCTTCTTCAGAGAGCCGCGAGCGAAGAGGGACCCGGATCCCACGGAGTGGAACGCAGTCTCCTCGTACCGGCCGCCGGTCACGTCGTAGGAGAAGATGCGACCACTTCCCGTGGTCAGGTCGAAGCCGGCGAACAGGGGGACGACGGCGAGGCCCTGCATGGCCATACCGAGGTTGGCCCGGATGAGGGCAGCGAGCCGGTTGGCCTTGCCGTCCATCGACAGGGTCATCCCCTCGATCTTCTCGTAGTGCTCGAGCTCCGTCTGGAACAGGCGCACCAGCTCGACGGCCAGGCCCGCGGTGCCGGCGATTCCGACGCAGGAGTACTCGTCGGCCGGGAAGACCTTCTCGATGTCGCGCTGCGCGATGATGTTGCCCATCGTGGCGCGCCGGTCACCGGCCATCACGACACCGCCCGGGAACGTGGCTGCGACGATCGTCGTACCGTGTGGAGCGAGGTCACCGGCATGCCCTTGGGGTACGGCGCGCCGCGACGGCAGCAGCTCGGGCGACTGGGCGGCCAGGAAGTCGGCGAAGCTCGAGGTGCCGGGCGTCATGTACGACGCCGGCAAGCGGGAGTCGCTCATCGCTTGGGTCCGCGCGTGAACCTGAGCGGAGCCGGGACTCGGGTCGGGTGGCTCACTGGCCGCCCTTCTGGATGAACGACTTCACGAAGTCCTCGGCGTTGGTCTCGAGCACGTCGTCGATCTCGTCGAGGATCGCGTCGATGTCGTCATCGAGCGCTTCCTTGCGTTCCGCGACGTCGGTCTCGGGTGCGACCTCGGTGACCTCCTCGGACTCGCCCGACTTGCGAGGCTGCTTCTGCTCCTGGGGCATGGCTTCACCCTAGCCGTTCGCATCCCAGGACCGGACTGGTTCTCGGGCCAGGTCTGCCAGCGTCTTGGGTCACCGTTTGGTCCCAAACCGCAGGGAATCAGCTCGAAATGTCGCCGATTGGTCCCAAACCGCAGATAACAAGCGACCCCGACGGCCTCCAGGAGTCAGCGGGTGAGGGCCCGGAAGAGCTCCTCGGCTGTGTCGCACCGATCGATGAGGGCCTTCACGTGGACCCTGGAGCCGCGCAGGGGATCGATCGTCGGGACGCGCTGGAGGGACTCACGGCCGGGGAGGTCGAAGATCACGGAGTCCCAGGAGGCGGCGGCGACGGAGTCGGCGTACTTCTCCAGGCACCGCCCCCGGAAGTAGGCACGGGTGTCGCTGGGCGGGTGGTGCATCGCGTACTCGACCGTGGCGTCGTCGAGCAGCCGTTCGATCTGTCCGAGCCGCACCAGCCGCTGGTAGAGCCCCTTGTCCGGGCGGATGTCGCTGTACTGGTAGTCGATCAGCTGCAGCTTGGCGTCGTCCCAGTCGAGACCGTCGCGGTCGCGGTAGGACTCGAGCAGCTTCAGCTTCGCCACCCAGTCCAGCTCGCGGGCACAGAGCATCGGGTCCTGCTGGAGGCGGGTCAGGACCGACTCCCAGCGATCGAGTACGTCGACCGTCTGCGGGTCGGCGTCGCTGCCGAACCGGTCGTCGACGTACTTGCGCGCCAGCTCGAGGTACTCCCCCTGCAGCTGACACGCGGTCAGCCGCCGGCCGTCGTTCATGGTGACCAGCTCGCGCAGTGTCGGATCGTGAGAGACCGCGCGCAACGCGGCCACCGGGCCGTCGACGCCGAGGTCGGTCGTCATGAAGCGGTCCTCGATCATCGCCAGCACCAGAGACGTCGTACCGACCTTGAGGTACGTCGACACCTCGGCGAGGTTGGCGTCGCCGATGATCACGTGGAGCCGGCGGTACTTCTCCGGGTCGGCGTGCGGCTCGTCGCGGGTGTTGATGATGGGCCGCTTGAGTGTGGTCTCGAGCCCCACCTCGACCTCGAAGTAGTCGGCCCGCTGGCTGAGCTGGAAGCCGTGCTCGCGTCCGTCCTGCCCGATGCCGACCCGCCCCGACCCGCACACCACCTGCCGGCTCACGAAGAACGGCGTCAGGTGACGCACGATGTCGCCGAACGGAGTCGACCGGCTCATCAGGTAGTTCTCGTGAGCGCCGTACGACGCTCCCTTGTTGTCGGTGTTGTTCTTGTAGAGGTGGATCGGCGCGCTGCCCGGCGTCTGGGCGGCCATGCGGGCGGCGTCGAGCATGATCAGCTCGCCCGCCTTGTCCCAGCGCACCACGTCGAGGGGTGTCGTGACCTCGGGCGTGGAGTACTCGGGGTGAGCGTGGTCGACGTAGAGCCGGGCACCGTTGGTGAGGATGACGTTGGCCAGACCGAGGTCCTCGTCCGTGAGCTGGCTCGGGTCGGCGAGCTGGCGGCTCAGGTCGAACCCGCGGGCGTCGCGCAGCGGAGACTCCTCCTCGAAGTCCCACCGGGCGCGACGAGCCTTGATCGTGGCGCTGGCATAGGCGTTGACGACCTGCGAGCACGCCACCATCGGGTTGGCGTGCGGCTGGCCCTGCACCGAGATGCCGTACTCGACCTCGGTGCCCATCACCCGTCGTACGGTCACGGGGCGAGCCTACGCGCCGACGCCGAGCCCACGGTATGACGTCAGCCTCAGCCCTCCTCCTCGAGGGGACCCGCCCACAGCTGGTGGAAGTCGGGCGATGTGCCCGTGAAGAACTTCTTGTCACCGACCAGGCAGGTCAACTCGGCCGGCGCGTCCGGAACCACGACTCCCGAGATCGTGACCTGATAGACGCCCGCCGGAACCGAGCTCCTGACGAACTTCTGGTCCGTCCATGTCGTCGTGATCTTGGCGACCCGGATCTGGTAGTTCACGGGTGCCGCCACACTCGCGGGAGCCCCGTGGATGGTGTCGGACTTCAGGTGCTCGACGACCTTGCTGCTGTTGACCACGAAGGGCGGCGAGCTCTTGGCCGAGTTGAGACTCAGCGCCGGTCCTCGCCCCAGGTTCTTCACGGTCGTGGTGCCGACCCCGCTGTTGGCTCTGCCGATGAGCAGTGGCTTGCCGGTGGCGGCGTACGACGCCAGATCGGCGCCGGCGACGAGTACGGTGGCCGCGGCGAGGGTGGTGACCGTTGAGCGCAAGGTCGGACGGATCATGGGGGTCTCCTCGGAGGGGGTGGGCGGGCCAGAAGGGCCCCTCGAGCCCGGACGACGGGCAGGTCGACAACGTGAGGCAGGTTCGCGACCCCCTGATACAGGACCCGAAAGGGCCAGGTGCTCGGCGGTCTGGCTAGCGTGGGCGCGTGGCCTGGTGGACCGAGCAGGTGGTGCCTCGAGTCACCGACCTCTCCCTCCGTGGTCACGCCGTCGGTGACTCACGCGCTCGAGCCTGTGCGGGGCTGTCCGGCCGGGTCCTGGAGCTGGGGTTCGGCAGCGGGCTCAACCTGCTCCATCTCCCGCTGGAGGTCTCGCTGGTCGGAGCGGTGGAGCCGTCCGACACGGGCTGGCGGCTCTCGGAACGGCGACGGATCCGGACCCCGATCCCTGTGGAGCGCGTCGGGCTCGACGGGCAGTCCGTCGCGGCCGAGGATGCGTCGTACGACAGTGCCTTGTGCACGTTCACGCTGTGCACGATCCCCGACCCCTTGGCGGCCCTGGCGGAGGTACGGCGGCTGGTCCGGCCGGGCGGCACGTTCCACTTCCTGGAGCACGGCCTCGCCACGGATCCGAAGACGGTCAGGTGGCAGCATCGGCTCGATCGGTGGCAACAGCGGGTGGCCGGTGGCTGCCACCTGACGCGCGATGCCGGCGCACTCGTCGAGGCGGCCGGCATGCAGCTCGAGTCTTTGGAGACCGGCGCCCTGCCCGGTTTCAGTGGCCCTCAGGCGCTGGCCTTCGGCTATCTCGGGGTGGCTCGGGTCTGACCTGGGCGGGTTCGAGGATCTGCGGTTTGGGACCAAACGGCGACATTGGCGCTACCTGCTGCGGTTTGGGACCAAACGGCGGCATCCAGGACCGACGCGCAGCGATGCGGGAAGGGTCAGAGGTACTGGCCGGTGTTGGGCACGGTGTCGATGGAGCGGCCCGGCTCGGTGCCCTGCTTGCCGGTGATGAGGGTCCGGATGAACACAATGCGCTCACCCTTCTTCCCGGAGATCCGCGCCCAGTCATCGGGGTTGGTGGTGTTGGGGAGGTCCTCGTTCTCCTTGAACTCGTCCACACAGGCCTGGAGCATGTGCTGGACGCGCAGCCCCCGGGCATCGTGCTCGAGGAAGTCCTTGATCGCCATCTTCTTCGCGCGGTCGACGATGTTCTGGATCATCGCGCCGGAGTTGAAGTCCTTGAAGTACAGGACCTCCTTGTCGCCGTTCGCATAGGTGACCTCGAGGAAGCGGTTCTCCTCGGTCTCGGTGTACATCCGCTCGACCGTGGCCTGGATCATGCCGTCGACACACGCCTCGCGGTCGCCCCCGAACTCGGCCAGGTCGTCGGCGTGCAGCGGCAGCCCGGGGATGAGGTACTTGCTGAAGATGTCGCGAGCCGACTCGGCGTCGGGACGCTCGATCTTGATCTTCACGTCGAGCCGGCCGGGACGAAGGATCGCGGGGTCGATCATGTCCTCGCGGTTGGAGGCGCCGATGACCAGGACGTTCTCGAGTGCCTCGACACCGTCGATCTCGCTGAGCAGCTGCGGGACGATGGTGTTCTCTACGTCGGAGGAGACGCCGGAGCCTCGGGTCCGGAACAGCGAGTCCATCTCGTCGAAGAACACGATGACAGGCGTTCCGTGGCTGGCCTTCTCGCGTGCCCGCTGGAACACCAACCGGATGTGGCGCTCGGTCTCGCCGACGTACTTGTTCAGCAGCTCAGGGCCTTTGATGTTGAGGAAGTAGGACTTCCCCTCCTGCCCGGTCTTGGCGGCGACCTTCTTGGCCAGCGAGTTGGCGACCGCCTTGGCGATCAGGGTCTTGCCACAGCCAGGAGGGCCGTAGAGCAGCACCCCCTTGGGCGGCTTGAGCTGGTGCTCGAGGAACAGCTCGGGGTGGAGATACGGCAACTCGACGGCGTCCCGGATGGCGTCGATCTGGCTCACGAGCCCGCCGATCGATCCGTACTCGATGTCCGGCACCTCTTCGAGGATCAGCTCCTCGACCTCTGACTTCGGCACCCGCTCGTAGGCGTACGCCGCGCGGCTGTCGAGGAGAAGCGAGTCACCGGCCCGCAGACTGTCGGCCTTGAGCGGGTCGGCCAGGCGTACGACGCGCTCCTCGTCGGCGTTGGCGATGACCAGGGCGCGCTCGCCGTCAGCGAGCAGCTCCTTGAACATCACGACCTCGCCGATCTGCTCGAACTCCAAGGCGGCGACGACGTTCAGCGCCTCGTTCAGCATGACCTCCTGGCCACGCACGAGGGCGTCGATCTCGACTCCCGGGCTGACGTTGACCCGGAGCTTGCGGCCGCCGGTGAACACGTCGACCGAGTCGTCGTCGTTGCGCTGGATGAAGGTGCCGAATCCCGCCGGGGGCTGCGCGAGCCGGTCGACCTCCTCCTTGAGCTTCATGATCTGCTCGCGAGCCTCACGCAGGGTCTGCGCGAGCCGCTCGTTCTGGGAGGTGACGGCCGAGAGGGAGCGCTGCGCGTCGGCCAGGCGCAGCTCGAGCCCGCGGGACTGGGCGGGCGAGTCGGAGAGACGACGGCGCAGGTCTGTCACCTCTGCCTCGAGGAACTGCACCTGGTCGGCCAGCTCGCGAGCGCTGCGGCCGCGAGTGTGCTCGGCGTCCTGACCATGGCTCATGTGTCCCACCTCCTGATTCGACCCTACTCGTCAACGGACCGGACGCATCGGCGAATCACGTCGCGTTTCTCACGATTTGGTCTCGCTGGTCCCGCGTCTGCTCACTCGACGTCGGGCTCGACCTCTGGCTCGACGTCTGGCTCGACGGGCACGCCCGGAGGACGGGGTCCGTCGTAGTCGGGTCCGTACGCACCCGGAGCCGGGCGACGCTTCTTGACCGGCGGTCGCTCGCCGGGCGCCATGCGTCGCGCCGTCACCAGGAACGCCGTATGGCCGATCATGGCGTGGCCCGGGCGGACCGCCAGGCCTTCGACGTGCCAGTCCCGGACCAACGACTCCCAGGCCTGTGGCTCAGTGAAGCCACCGTGGACGCGGACGGTCTCGACGAACCGTGACAGCTGCGTGGTGGTCGCGACGTACGCGCAGAGGATGCCGCCCGGCCGCAGCGCACCGGCAGCCGCGTCCAGGCACTCCCACGGCGCGAGCATGTCGAGGATCACCCGGTCGGCCACCTCGCCCGACGCGGGCAGCTGCTCGGCGAGGTCGCCGAGCATGAGTCTCCAGGCGGGGTGGTCGCCTCCGAAGAACCGGGTGACGTTGGCCCGGGCGACGTCGGCGAACTCCTCCCTGCGCTCGTACGACGACACCCGACCATGGGGTCCGACAGCACGGAGTAGGGAGCAGGTCAGCGCCCCCGACCCGACGCCGGCCTCGACGACGTGGGCACCTGGGAAGATGTCGGCCATCGCGATGATCTGGGCGGCGTCCTTCGGGTAGACCACGGCGGCGCCACGCGGCATGGACACCACGAACTCGCTGAGCAGCGGCCGGAAGACGAGGTACTCCCCGCCGGCCGAGGACGCGATCGTGAAGCCCTCCTCCCGGCCGATCAGGTCGTCGTGCTCGAGATGCCCGCGGTTGGAGAAGAACCGCTTGCCGGACACCAGCTCGAAGTTGTGACGCCGTCCCTTCTGGTCGACCAGGCGAACCCATTCACCCGCGCGGAGCGGACCCCGGTGCACGCCCGCCCAGGTCTCCGGAGGGACGTCGGGATACCGGGTCTCCTCCTCCGGTTCGTCGGGCATGCTGGCGACCCTAGCGTCCGGGTCTGGAATTGCGGTTTGGGACCAAACGGCAACATTTCTGCCCCCAGAACTGCGGTTTGGGACCAATCGGCGAGAAGAAGCCGAGACCGCTGGTCAGGCGTGGGCGCGGAAGGCCTGGTCGACGTCAGCGGTGGAGAGTACGCCGAAGATGCTTCCGTCGAGATCGAGGAGGAGGTACTCCCCCGCGGGGCGCGCGCTGATGGCGCGGATCAGGTCCTCGCCGCCGATGCCCACCGGCAGCCGCAGACCCTCGTCCAGGGTGCGGGCTACGGAGGAGACAGGCACCCAGGCTCGGCGATCGGTCGGGACCGACATCAGCGCGGACTCGTTCACGACGCCGATCGGCTGGCCGGCTGCGGTCACGGTGACGATGCTGCCCGCCTGCACCTCCTGGGCACGGCGTACGGCCTCGGACAGCGGCAGGTCGCCGGGAACGGTGAGAGTACGGCGTGCCAGGTCGCGAGCGACGAGGTGCGGCAGCCGCGAGCGCACGCGCGCGTACTGGAGGGCGGCCGTCGCGCCGCTCCACAGGAACATCGAGATCACCCCGGCGAAGACGAAGTCGAAGGCCGTCGGAGGCGAGTGCGTCCAGGTCCGGGTGAGCAGAGGCCAGCCGAACGCGAGCAGGGCCACCACTCGCCCACCCCACGCGGCCACGATCGTGCCGCGGTAGGGGTCGTGGCTGACGCCCCAGACGGCCGCCTTGAGCACCCGGCCGCCGTCGAGCGGCAACCCGGGGACGAGGTTGATCAGGCCGACCAGGAAGTTCGTCCAGGCCACGCCCGTCACCGCCAGGCCGATCAGGCCGCCGGGGGCTCCGAGGTGCAACAGGAAGAACACTCCGGCGATGCCCAGGGAGGACAGCGGCCCGACCACGGAGATCCAGAACTCCTGCCGGGGACTCTCGGCCTCACCGTCGATCGCGGTCATGCCGCCGAAGAAGTGGAGCGTGATCGACGAGACGGGCAGGTCGTAGTGACGCGCCACGAGGGCGTGCGACGCCTCGTGCACGAGCACCGACAGGTAGAGCAGTACGGCGAGCGTCAGGCCGCCGACGTACTTGAACCCGCCCAGGCCGGGCTCGACGTCCTCGACCGCGGGAGCGGTGATCACCGCGATCAGGCCCGCGATCAGGAACCACGAGCTGCTGACCAGCACCGGGCTGCCCGCGATCGACCCGACCCGGAACGTCCCCGGAGGGCGCGGGGTGGGGCCGCGGGAGGCGCGGTCGTCGCTCATGCTTCGAGGCTAACCGAACCACTGTCATCGCGCGGCGTCCCACTCGTTGTCGGTACCCGCGCCTAGATTCGTCCTCATGAGCACGACGTCGTCCTCGACCTCGCCGGCCGAGCTGCAGTCGACCCCGGTCGACGGGGTCGACGTGCTCGGCGCCCTCTCCCCCAGCCGGGCCTCCGACTTCATGACGTGCCCCCTCCTCTACCGCTACCGCACGATCGACCGGCTCCCCGAGGAGCCGTCGCCCGATGCCCTGCGCGGCACGCTCGTCCACAAGGTGCTCGAAGACCTCTTCGACCTGCCGGCCCCCACCCGCACGCCCGACCAGGCGCGCGACCTCCTCGTGCCGACGTGGGACACGCTGCTCGCCGCCGAGCCGGCTGTCGCGGAGATGTTCACCGACGAGGGTCCCGAGGTCACCGAGTGGCTGGCCACCTGCCGCGTCGTCCTCGACCGCTACTTCACCCTCGAGGACCCGCGCCGCCTCGAGCCTGCCGAGCGTGAGCTGTACGTCGAGGCGCTGCTCGACTCCCGGCTGCTCCTCCGCGGGTTCGTCGACCGGCTCGACGTCGCACCCGACGGCGCGATCCGCGTGGTCGACTACAAGACGGGACGATCCCCGGGCGAGATGTTCGAGGGCAAGGCACTGTTCCAGATGAAGTTCTACGCCCTGGTCATCTGGCGCACCCGGGGCGTCGTGCCGGCGATGCTCCAGCTGGTCTACCTCGGCAACGGCGAGATGCTGCGCTACGTCCCCGACGAGGCGGACCTGCTCGCCACGGAGCGCAAGGTCGAGGCGATCTGGGGCGCCATCCGCCGGGCCGAGGAGTCCGGCGACTGGCGCCCCAACCGGTCTCGCCTGTGTGAGTGGTGCTCCTTCCAGGCGCTGTGCCCCGAGTTCGGCGGGACCCCGCCGCCGCTGCCCGACCGGTCGGGCGACAGCGGCGAGCTCACCGCGGAGGACCTGGACGCGGCACCGGCCGCGTCGCAGGGCTGGCCGAACACCTAGGCGAGCCCGTTCCGCTCCGCCCACAGCGCGGCCTGGGTCCGGTCGACCACCCCGATCCGCTGGAAGGCCGAGGTGAGGTGTGCCTTCACGGTCCGCTCCGAGATGCCGAGCCTGCGGGCGATCTGCTTGTTGGCGAGCCCCTGCCGCACCAGGACCAGCACCTCGGTCTCCCGCGGTGTGAGGTCGGCAGCCCCCGTCGTACGCCGGGCCCCGAGCAGCGCGCGGGCCGCGCGCGGGTTGATCGGCGACTCGCCGCGAGCCACCGTCCGGATCCCGCGCAGCACCTCGTCCGGGTCGGCGTCCTTCAGGAGGTACCCCATCGCGCCGGCGTCGAGCGCACCGACTATGCGCTCCGCGTCGGAGTACGAGGTGAGGACCAGCACGTCCGCGAGCTCGTCGCCGACGATCTCTCGGGTGGCCCGGACCCCGTCGACGCCGGGCATCTGGAGGTCCATCAGCACGACGTCGGGGCGCAGCTCCCGGGCCAGCTCGATCCCCTCGGCACCCGAGGCCGCTGTCCCGACCACCTCGAGATCGGGTTGGCCGCCGAGGAGCTGTTCGAGTCCAGAGCGCAGGACGGCGTGGTCGTCGACGATCAGCACGCGGACGGGCTGGTCGGTCATGCGCGGTCCACCATCATCGTCACGGTCGTGCCCTCACCGAGGGCCGACGTCACGGTCAGTCTCCCACCTCCGTCGTCGACCAGGCTCTGCAGCCCGCGCAGCCCGTAGGAGCCCTGCCCTGCGCCGTCGGCAGGGTCGAAGCCTACGCCGTCGTCGCACACGTTGAGGCGCACCTGCCGGGCGTCGCCCAGCACCTCGACCGTGAGGGTGGTGGCGTGCGCATGCCGGACCGCGTTGCGGATCGCCTCCTGGGCGACGCGCCACACCAGCGCCACCACGTGGTCGGACGCGCCCTCGATGGCGTGCACCGACACCGAGGTCGTGAGGCCGGCCGTCGTCGCCTGGGCCATGAGATCCTCCAGCGCCGCGGCCAGCCCGCCGGCGTTCAGACCCGGAGGATGGATCTCCACCAGCAGCGACCTCAGCTGCCTCAGGGATCGGCGTACGGCCTCGCCTGCGTGGTCGAGCTCGGCGCGAGCTCCGTCGGGGACCGCTGGGTCACGCGATGTGCCGGAGAGCGCGAACGCCGTGCCCGCCAGCTCCTGGACGACCCCGTCGTGGAGGTCGCGGGCGATGCGGCGGCGCTCGGCCTCGGACGAGTCGACGGCCCGCCGCATCAGCCGCTCACGTGCGCGGGAGGCGCGGGTGAGCCGCCGCGTCAGCACCCAGATCATGGGTACACCGAGGAGCAGGATCGCACCCAGTGCCAGCGCGGTGATCCTCCGGAACGGCGTGAGCACCTCGACCGCGCGCTGCCTCACGGTGGCCACCGAGTAGTACGCCTCGAAGAGCAGAGGCGACCCGTCGGGGGCCTGGATCCGGGTGTAGACCTCGAGGAGGCCGCCCTCCTCGCTCTCGAACTTGTTCTCCCGCCGGCGCAGGTCGGACACACCGCCCTGGGTGGCGCCGCTCTCGAGCACCTGCAGCTGCTCCGGGTCGAGCTCGAAGCGCTTGCCGATCAGCTGGGTCTCGTCGCTGTAGACGATGATCCCGTCCGCGCGCCAGATCTTGATCCGTCGTACGTCGCCGACCAGCAGGTGGGAGAGCACGTGCCGGTCGAACCGGTCGATCGCGCCGGGGTCCCCGGTGACCATACCCTCGGGGAGCGCGGGCTCCGCCACCGAGTGGGCCAGCAGCTCCGTGGTGACGCGGGCGTCGGCCACGGCCTCGGTCCGGCCGGCCCGCTCGGAGAGCCTCCCGGTCGCCCACCAAGTCGCCGCGAACAACAGGAAGCTCGCGAAGAGGAACGGCACCACAGGGTTGCGGAGGAGCCTCATCGCGAACTCCTTCCCCGGCGCGGACGCGAGGGGCCAGGTCCGTCAGAGGGAGATCGCGCCATGGCAGATCTCGCCGGTTCCCCGGCGCTCTGCCCGGAAGGAGAAGCGGTCGGTGCCCGCGAGGTTCGCCATCCGACGGCTCACGGTGAACGACCCGCTGGCGCCGTGCGTGGTGGCGGCGCCGTGGGCGGAAGTGCTGCCGTTGTGCTTGATCCGCCACTTCCAGACCTGGCCGCTGTGGTTGCTGTCCACCTCGGCCTCGACCTCGATCCGACCGTTGTCCGGCTTGGCCTTGAGCTTCCAGTGCGCCGACCCCGAGCACCGCCCCGAGTCGCGGACTCCCTTGCCGCCGCCGTGGGAGGCCTGGGCAGGAGCGGCGAGCGCCAGCGGTGCGCACACCGAGAGGGTGAGGGCGGCGAGGGTGATGCGGACGTTCATGGTGGACTCCTCTGTCGGTGGGGACTGCGGTTTGGGACCAAACGGCGACATTGGATCGATCCAGGTTGCGGTTTGGGACCAAACGGTGACACCAAGAGAGTCCGGCAGGGGCGGTCGGAGCTGCCATTGGTCGGTGGTACTACGACCTCCGCCGGCGCAGGGTTCAGGCCGGGCCCGGGCCTTCGTCCGGGTAGAGCACGCACGCGACGTCCACGCCACCCGAACCACGCAGCGCCGGAGCGTCGGCCGGCTCGAACTGGACGGTGACGCCGGGGCCGGAGTCCACCATCGACGTGACGCCCGACCAGAGCGGATCGGCGGGATCCTCGGTCCTCATCCGATCGAGGATCGCCCGCACCGCCCCGCTGCCACCGGCCCCGAGCGTCGCGGTGGTCGCCGGAGTGTCCAGGTGCTCGAGGTCGCCCAGGACCCGCTGCTCCTCGTCGTACGCCGAGGACGCTCGGATCCAGTGCTCCTCGACGAGAGTCCGCAGGTCGCGTGACTCCCACCCACAGCCGGACACGGCCTCGGGGCACCGGGGGTGGAACGCGCAGCCGAGCGGGGGCTGGGCCGCGTCGGGGATCTCGCCTCGAGGCAGATTGCGGTGCACGGCCTTGTCGGGGTCGGGCTCGGGGATCGCTGCCAGAAGCGCCTTGGTGTAGGGGTGGCGAGGGTTCGCGAAGATCTCCTCTGTCTTCCCGACCTCGACGATCCGACCGAGGTACATGATCGCGATCCGGTCGCAGAAGTACTTGGCGGTCGCCAGGTCGTGGGTGATGTAGACGTAGGTGAGCCCGAGGTCCTGCTTGAGGTCCAGCATCAGCTGCAGGATCTTGGCCCGCACGCTCATGTCGAGCATCGAGACCGGCTCGTCGGCGACCAGGACCTCGGGCTTCAGGACGATCGCCCGGGCGATCACGACACGTTGCTTCTGCCCGCCGGACAGGTCGCGCGGATACTTGCTCAAGAAGAGCTCGACCGGTGACAGCCCGACGCGCTCGAGGGCCTCCACCACCCCACTGCGGCGCTCTGCTGCCGACCTCATGCCGTGTACGCGGAGCGCGTCGCCCACGGCCTCCTCGACGGTCATGGACGGGTTGAGGGCGGCATTCGGGTCCTGGAACACCATCTGGATGACGCGCCGGATGTCACGGAGCCGCCGCCGACCCAGGTCCTCGATGTGGAACTCCCCGAGGCGAATGGTGCCCGCCGTTGCGGGTACCAGCCCCATGAGCGCCCGTCCCAACGTGGACTTGCCGCTACCGCTTTCGCCGACCAGCCCCACCACCTCGCCGCGTCGCAGCTCGAGGTCGATCCCGTCGACCGCCTTGATGGTGCCGGTGTCGCGGCCGAAGAGTCGGGACAGGAGCCCTCCGCGCAGCTCGAAGTGCACGGCGAGATCACGGACCTCCAGCAGGGTGTCGGTCGCGGACTGGGTGTCAGGCTTCGTCGGCAACGGTCAGCTCCTGCTGCTTGAGTGGCTGCTCGGCCCCTGGCGGGATCTCGTGCTCGGGGCCGACCAGCCAGCACTCCACCCGGCCACCCCCGGGACGCTCGATCTCGATCGGGTTCTTGGTCGCGCACACGTTCATGGCCTCCGGGCAACGAGGGTGGAACCGGCAGCCGTCCGGCGGGTCGACCAGGTCCGGCGGGGCACCCGGGATGAAGTTCAGCCCCGTCGTGGTCAGCGAGATCGTCGAGCGCAGCAGCTCGCGGGTATAGGGGTGCTGCGGGTTCTTGAAGACCTGGGACACGGTTCCCTGCTCCACGATCCGGCCGGCGTACATCACCGCCACCCGGTCACACGCCTCGGCGACGATGCCGACGTTGTGGGTGATCAGCAGCAGGGCGGTCTGGAAGTTGCGCCGGAGGTCGTTGAGGATCTGCACGATCTGGGCCTCGACCAGAACGTCGAGAGCAGTCGTCGGCTCGTCCGCCACCACGAATGCGGGGCGCAGCACGAGGGCCAGCGCGATCATCAACCGCTGCCGCATGCCGCCGGAGAACTCGTGGGGATAGGACCGGTACCGGGTGGGCGGGATGCCCATCAGCCGGAGCACCTCCATCGCACGGTCCCGGATCTCGTCCTTGGAGAGGCTCGGCTCGTGCTGCCGGATCGTCTCCTCGAAGTGCTGGGAGATCCGCATCAGGGGGTTCAAGCGGGTCATCGGCTCCTGGAAGATCATCCCGAGCTCGCTGCCGCGCAGCTGGTAGGCGGCCTTGGGGCTGAGCGAGAAGATGTCGCGTCCCCGGAACAGCACCTCGCCGTCCCGCTTGGCCCCCTCCGGCAGCAGCCCCATCAGGCCTCGCCCGAGGGTCGACTTGCCACAACCGGACTCCCCCACCAGGCCCAAGGTCTCGCCGGGAGCCAGGTCGAAGCTGACCCCGTCGACCGCCCGGATCGCACCTCTGGTCGTGCCGTACCAGACCCGCACATCGCGTGCGGAGATCACCGGCTCGTGAGCACGAGCGCCGGGAGCCTCGTCGGTCAGGTCCATCGTCATGTCACCCCTGCTCTTCCTGGGCCGGCATGACCCGTCGTTGCGGCATGACGACCGGAAGCAGCCGACGGCGGCGCAGTGTGGGGTTGAGCGTCTCGTTCAGACCCTCGCCCACCAGAGTCAGCCCGGTCACCAGGAGCACGATCGCCAGACCGGGGTAGAGGCCGGTCCACCACACCCCACCGCCGGCATCGACGAGCGCCCGGTTGAGGTCGTGACCCCACTCGGCGGCGTCCGTCGACTGGATGCCGAGTCCCAGGAAGCCGAGCCCGGCCAGCGTCAGGATCGCGTCCGCGGCGTTCAGCGTGGCCAGCACCGGCACACTCTGGACGACGTTCCCGAACAGGTAGCGCCTCATGATGGCGGTGTCGCTCGCGCCGATCGCCCTCGCCGCCTCGACGTACGTCGCCTCCTTGGCGCTGAGCGTCGTGTTGCGGACCACCCGGAAGTACTGAGGGATGTAGATCACCGACAGCGACATCGACACCGCGAGGACGGTGCCGCCGAGGACGTTGGTCAGGAGGAACGAGAAGACGATCGCGAGCAGGAAGGGCGGGAAGGCGTACAGCGCGTCCATCACGAGCACCAGGATCCGGTCGAGCCAGCCGCCGTAGAACCCCGACACCAACCCCAGCGGCACCCCGATCACGATGCAGACGAGCATCGAGAGGATCACCACCTCCAAGGCGGTGCGGGCACCCCAGATGACGCGGGAGAGGACGTCGAAGAACAACCGGTCGGTGCCGAACAGGTGCTGCGAGTCCGGATGTCCGAGCTTGGGGAAGCTCACCCCACCGGAGGAGGACTGAGCGAACCCGTAGGGGGCGAGCCAGGGGGCGAACACCGCGCAGATGAGGAAGACGGCGCTGAGGAGCAGCCCGATCACCAGCATCCACCGTGCCAGCCCGGTCGTCTCGGTGAAGGGCCGGGCGAGAGTACGGAGCAGGCCGCGCATCAGAATCGCACCCGTGGGTCGATGAGGGCATTGATGATGTCGACCAGCACGCTGATCAACACCACGGCGAGGGCAAAGACGGTGATGATGCCCTGGACGGCGCCGTAGTCACGGTTGTTGATGTAGAAGACCAGCTTCTGGCCGAGGCCGGGCCAGTTGAACGTCGTCTCGGTGAGCACCGCCCCGCCCAGCAGCAGTGCGAACTGCAGCCCGACGATCGTGATGACCGGCACGAGTGCGTTGCGGAAGGCGTGTCGCCAGGTCACGTTGCGCCGGCGGATGCCGCGCGCCTCGGCGGCCTCGACGTAGTCGGTCTGCATGGTCTGCAGCATGTTGACCCGCACCAGTCTGATGAAGACACCGCAGATCAGCAGGCCGAGGGTGAACGCCGGCAGCACCAGGTGCTTCAGCACGTCTTGGATCGCGGCGCCGTTCCCGCTCAGGAAGACGTCGATGAGCAGGATGTGGGTCTTGGGCTGGACTTCGAACACCGTGATCGGGCTGGCGTCACCCGACGTGGGCAGACCGAGCCGCGGGGCGACGTACACCTGAAGCAGGAAGCCGACGAAGAAGATCGGCGCGGCATAGCTCACGATCCCGAACATCCGGATCACCACGTCGGCGAACGAGTCGCGGTACCGGCCCGCCAGCAGTCCGAGCGGGATGCCCACGACGAGCGCGACCACGAACGCGGCGATGGTGAGGCTCAGGGTGGCTCCTCCGTTGTCCCGGACCACGCGGAGCACGGGCTGGTTGTCGCTGAATGTGGTCCCGAAGTCGAGGTGCGCCACCGAGGACAGGTAGTCCCAGTACTGCGCGATCAAGGGCCGGTCGAAGCCGAGCGCCGCACGCCGCTGCGCAAGCGCCTGCGGTGTCAGCTTGCCGCCGAGCGCTGCTGAGACCGGGTCGCCCGGAGCGACCCGCAGGACGAAGAAGACGAGGGTGAGGATCACCCAGATCATCGGGATCACCAACAGCATGCGCTGCAGGATGTACCGCGGCAGGGATCCCGAACCAGCACGGGTCATGTGGAGTGCCTCCTGGCACGGGTCATGGGGAGAGACCCCTCAGAGTCTCTCCCCACGACCGTGTGCTGCGAGTTGCTCAGCCGGTCTTCGTGACCAACCAGAACCGGAAGATGAACGACGGGTCGAGGGTGTCCTCGACGCCGGACATGCCCTTGCCGTACACGGCCGTGTTCTGCCCCACCCACGAGGGGATGAACGGGACGTCCTTCGCGGCGATGTCCTGCAGCTGCCCGAAGATCTGCTCCCGCTTCGCCTGGTCGCTGCTGCCCTGCTCCTTCGCGACCAGCTTGTCCACCTGGGGGTTCTTGTAGCCGTTGGCGAAGAAGCCACCGTCGACCATGAACGGCGACAGGTAGTCGTCGGCGTCGGGGTAGTCCGGGAACCAGCCCAGGATGAACAAGTCATAGGCACCCTGCTTGTAGACGGTCTGGTAGTTGTCCCATTCCGTGCTCTTCAGGGTCACCTTGAACAGCCCGCTGGACTCGAGCTGACGTTGCAGCTCGTTCGCCTCGTCCTCCGTGTTCGGACCGTAGTGGGTGGGCGTCCAGCCGACCGTGAGGTTGACCGGTGTGCTGATCCCGGCCGACTGCAGGATCTGCTTGGCCTTGGCCGGATCCGGAGCGCCGTACTGCGCCTTGAAGGAGTCCTTCTGGCCGCCGTAGCCCGGGGGCACGATGGAGTACAGCGGGTCGACGGTGCCGTCGTAGGCCTTCTGAGCGATCGCGTTCCGGTCGATGATCTGGGCCGCCGCTTGACGGATCGCCAGCTGCTTGCCGACCGGGCCGTCGACCTTCCAGACCCAGTAGCGGATCTCCGAGCCCTTGCCGGTCGCCACGGTGACGTTGGAGTTCTTCTTCAGGGTGGCGATGTCGGTCGGCGCCAGGCTTCGCCAGGCGACGTCGACCTCGCCGCTCTTCACCGCGAGGGCGAGCGCGGTCGTGTCGGAGTAGTACTTGACGAAGACCTGAGCCGTCTTGCCCTTGTCCGGGCCGGTGTAGTTCGGGTTCAGCGAGAGCACGGCCTGGTCAGCGGCCTTGTACTGGTCCAGCTTGTAGGGGCCGGAGCCGATGACCTGGTCGTCCGGCAGCTTCTTGTCGGCCGGGAAGACGTCCTCGTCGACGATCGCCGCCGCACCCGGGTAGGTCAGCACGTACTGGAACGTCGTGTCCGGGTGGTCGAGGTGGAACACGACCGTCTGGTCGTCCGGCGTCTCGATCGCACCCTTGTTCAAGGTGACCGTGCCGTCCTTGGCCGTGCTGGTGATGCTGCCCAACAGATAGATCGCAGCACCGTTGGCGTCCTGGATCTTGATCGCGCGTTCGAAGCTGTACTTCACGTCGGACGAGGTCAGCGGGTCACCGTTCGAGAACTTCTCACCCGGGTTCAGCTTGCAGGTCAGGGTCTGAGGGTCGTCGTAGGTGCAGGACTTCGCCGCATCGCCGACGATCTTCGTCGAGTTGGGCGGAACCGTCACCAGCGTCTGGTACAGGTTGTACTCGAGCGTGGACGAGCCGAGGTCGTAGGAACCGGCCGGGTCCAGCGCCGTCACCGTATCGGTGGTGCCGAGGATCCACGGCGAACCGACCCCCCCGGTGTTGCTGCCCCCACCATTGCTGCTGTTGCTGCCACCGCATGCCGCGAGGGCAACGGCGAGAGCGCCGCTGCCGACCACGGCCACGAGCTTGTGTCGGATCACGAGTCATCCCCTCGTTTCAGATGTGCACGCCAAGTCCCGCTTCCGACCGGGCGCGCCGGTCCCGGCAACATATCGGGTGCCACTGAGCGGGTCCATCGTCGGTCGGCCCTCGCAGGTCGCGATCCCGCAACGATTACCAGGGGGCGTCGAGCGCGAGCGTGGCAGCCGCCGTCAGGCCTTCCAGCGACTCGACGAAGACGCGGCCCGGTCCCGCGGGGACGCTCACGTGCAGTGGTGCGCACAGCACCGTGCACCCGGCGCCCGCCGCCGACGTCGCGCCGGTGTCGGAGTCCTCGATCGCCAGGCACTCCCCCGCGAGTACGTCGAGCCGGCGTGCCGCCGCGAGGTAGGCCTCGGGGTGCGGCTTGCCGAGATCCACCGCGTCGCCGGTCACCACCACCCCGAAGGTCGCCTCGGGCAGGGCCGCGACGATCGGCTCGACGAAGCGGGCGTACGACATGGTGACCAGACCGCAGGGCACGCCGGCGTCGCGCAGGGAGGCCAGGAGCTCCTGCGCTCCCGGGCGCCACGGCACCTCGTGCTCGACCATCGCGATCACGGAGTCGAGCAGCTCCTCGACGATCCGCTCCGGGGCGACGTCGATGCCCATGTGCTCGCGGATGTAGCGGCCGGAGGCGAGCAGGTCGTTGCCGACCAGCTCGAGCGCGTGGCCACGCGACCAGGTGCCGCCGTACCGCTCGGCGAGGTCGAACTCCGCCTCGATCCAGTACGGCTCGGTGTCCACGAGCGTGCCGTCCATGTCCCAGAGCACGGCGGCGAACGAGTCGAGCCGCCGGTACGCGGCCTCGGTGACGGGCAGCGCTCAGTCCTCCGGGTCGTAGCCGAGGTTGGCCGACAGCCAGCGCTCGGCCTCGGCCATCGTCCACCCCTTGCGCCGGGCGTAGTCGGCGACCTGGTCGGGGGCCAGGCGGCCGACGACGAAGTACTGCGACTCGGGGTGGCTGAAGTAGATGCCCGACACGGAGGCGCCGGGCCACATCGCCATGGACTCGGTCAACGTCATCCCGATCGTGCCCTCGACGTCGAGGAGGTCCCACACGGTCTGCTTCTCGGTGTGGTCCGGGCTCGCGGGATATCCCGGGGCCGGCCGGATGCCGGCGTACTGCTCCTTGATCAGCTGACGGTTGTCGAGGTGCTCGTCGGGGGCGTAGCCCCAGAGCTCGCGGCGTACGCGCTCGTGCATGCGCTCGGCGAACGCCTCGGCCAGCCGGTCGGCCAGCGACTCGAGCAGGATGCCGGAGTAGTCGTCGAGCTCGGCCTTGAAGGCCTCGATCCGCTCGCGGACGCCGAGCCCTGCGGTCACCGCGAACAGCCCGACGTAGTCCTTGATGCCGGTGTCCTTGGGCGCGACGTAGTCGGCCAGGCACCGGTTGGGCACACCGGGCCGGTGGGCGCCCTGCTGCCGCAGGTGGTGGAGTACGGCGTGCGCGTCGCGGCGGTCCTCGTCGAGGTAGACCTCGAGGTCGTCGCCGACGGCGTTCGCCGGGAAGAGCCCGACCACCCCCTTGGCGGTCAGCCAGCCCTCGTCGACGATCCGGTCGAGCATCGCCTGCGCGTCGTCGTACAGCTTGCGGGCGGTCTCGCCCGACACGGCGTCGTCGAGGATCTCGGGGTACGAGCCCTTCATCTCCCAGGCGTTGAAGAACGGCTGCCAGTCGATGTAGCGGCGCACCTCGGCGAGGTCGACGCTGTGGAAGACCCGCACGTGCTGGCCGGCTCCGGGCAGGCCGACCGCCGGCGAGACCGCGTGGTCCTGCTGCAGCAGCAGGCGGGGGCGCGGCGGCCGGTAGCCGGTCCAATCGATCGGGGTGCGCGCTGCGCGGGCCTGCTC
>JBAUWD010000190.1:0-5892 GCA_049583575.1 Nocardioides sp. | reverse complement strand
GGCCGCACGCTTCGGGCCGACGATCTGGGGCGTGCAGTGGCATCCCGAGGTCGACGAGCCACTCGTGCGTGCCTGGACGGCCGACGGTCACGTCGCGCCGGAGGACGCCGAGCGCGAGCTGGCGGCGCTGGCCGGTGCGTCGGCCGAGCTGGAGGAGGCGTGGCGCCCGCTCGCCGTACGGTTCGCCGAGCTGGTGGCGGCGCGACGTTCGAGCTAGGCCGGCAGCCGGTGGTCGTCCCGGAGTCGTTGGCGGGCGTCCGGTGGTGCGCCGATCCGGTCGAGCCCGAGCAGGGCCGCACCGACGACGGGAGGCGTCCGGACGACGGCCGTCCGTGCTCGTGGTGCGCTCTCCTGCAGCAGCCGGTCGATCTCGTCCATGAGGAGGGCGTGGCCGGCCGTGAGCACGCCGCCGCCGAGCACCACGTCGATCGGCTCGTCGAGGACGCCGAGGCGGCGCATCGCGGCCAAGGCCAGCGCGACGGCCTCCTCGGCCTGGCGACGGACGATCCGCACGGCCACGTCGTCCCCGGCCGCAGCGACGGCGAACAGCACGGGGGTGAGCTCCAGGCATCGCGCCTCCGAGATCCGGCCGAGGTGGACCGCCTCGATCAGCCCGGCCATGTCCGCGACGCCGAAGTGCCGCGGGAGCTCGGCGCTCAGCGCGGTGCCGGGGCCGCGACCGTCGTCCGCCCGGGCCGCCCACCACATCGCCTCCTGCCACAGGAAGGCCCCGCCGCCCCAGTCTCCGGAGATGTGACCGACGGCGGCGAAGCGCACGGTGGTGCCGTCGGGGAGCAGGCCGGCACAGTTGATGCCTGCCCCGCACACCACGGCGACGCCCCGCGGCTCGTCCAGGCCGGCACGCAGCACCGCGAAGGTGTCGTTGAAGACCTCGACGGACTCGCCCCATCCGCGTGCCACGATGGCGTCCTCGAGAGCCTCGTGCTCCGACGGGAGGTCGGCGTTCGCCAGGCAGGCCGAGACGTGCCTCACGATCGGGCCCTCGTCGCGGCGGACCATGCCGGCATCCGTGCAGGCGGCCTCGACCATCGCCACCAGCCCGGCGACGGCCGCCTCGGGGCCGATCCGCTGCGGCACGAACGGACCGCCGCGCGCGGTCCCCACCAGCCGGCCGTCGGTGGCGACCAGCGCGACGTCCGTCTTGCTGTTGCCGGCGTCGATGGCCAGGACGCCGGCGATCCGGCCCTGTGGCTCGCTCATCTCAGGCCCAGGGGAGGTAGGCACGGTTGTGGTCGAGCAGCCGGTCGGTGAGGCCGCTCGCCCGGTCGACCTGGCCGACCAGCGGATGGGCCAGCAGAGCCTGGAACACGCGCTCGCGACTCCCGTGGAGCGCCGCCTCGAGGGCCAGGTGCTCGTACGCCGTCACGTGGGCGACGAGTCCGGCGTACAACGGCGCCAGGGGGGTGACGGGCAGCGGCCGTACCCCGGCCCTGCCGACCTCGGCCGGCACCTCGATGACGGCGTCGTCGGGGAGGAACGGCAGGGTCCCGTCGTTGCGGACGTTGACGACCTGGGTCGAGGCACGGTCGGAGCTGCCGAGCAGGGCGGCAGCCAGCTGCACCGCGGCCTCGGAGTAGTACGCGCCCCCGCGCTGCTCGAGCAGAGCCGGCTTGCGGTCGAGCGCGGGGTCGGCGTACATCTCCAGCAGCTGCCGCTCGATCTCGGTGACCTGGGACGCGCGGGACTCCGACGTCAGCAGCTCGCGCACCACCTCGTCGTGGGCGTAGAAGTAGCGCAGGTAGTACGACGGGACCACGCCCAGCTCGAGCATCAGACCGGCGGGGAGCTCGATGCTCTGCGCCAGCTCGGTGACGTGCTCCCCGAGGATCTCGGGGAGCCGGTCGACGCCGTCCACGCGCGCCGCCCGCTCCCAGGTGAGGTGGTTCAGCCCGACGTGGTCGAGCTCCACGAGGTCCGGCTCGACGCCGAGGAAGCCCGCGAAGCTGCGCTGGAAGCCGATCGCCACGTTGCACAGCCCGACCGCGCGGTGGCCGGCCTGCAGCAGGGCGCGGGTCACGATGCCCACGGGGTTCGTGAAGTCGATGATCCAGGCCCGGGGCGCGGCCGCGGCGACCTTCTCGGCGATGTCGAGGACGACCGGGACCGTGCGCATGGCCTTCGCGAGACCGCCCGCGCCGGTGGTCTCCTGGCCCAGGCAGCCGCACTCCAGGGGCCAGGTCTCGTCCTGGTGCCGCGCTGCCTGGCCGCCGACCCGCAGCTGGAGGAGCACGGCATCGACGCCGTCCAGCGCGGGGGCCAGCTCGGTCGTGGTGGTCAGGCGGCCCGGATGACCCAGCCGGCGGAGGATCCGCCGGCCGAACGCGCCGACCAGCTCCAGCCGCTCCGCGTCGGGGTCGACGAGGACGAGCTCCTCGACCGGGAGCACGTCGCGCATGCGGCCGAGGCCGTCCACGAGCTCCGGGGTGTACGTCGACCCACCGCCGACGACCGCGATCTTCGTCATCAGCCCTTCACTCCCGTCAGGGTGACGCCCTCGATGAACGCCTTCTGGGCCAGGAAGAACAGCAGGATCACCGGTGCCATCACGAGCACGGTGGCGGCCATGGTCATGTTCCAGTCCGTGTGGTGGGCGCTCTTGAACGTCTGCAACCCGTAGCTGAGGGTCCAGGCGCCCGGGTTCTCGCTGGCGTAGATCTGCGGACCGAAGTAGTCGTTCCAGCAGTAGAAGAACTGGAACAGCCCGACGGCCGCGATCGCCGGTCTGATCATCGGTATCACGACCTGGAGCATGGTCCGGAAGTCTCCGCAGCCGTCGATCCGGGCGGCTTCGAGGTACGCCCGCGGCACGGTGAGCATGAACTGACGGAGCAGGAAGATCGTGAACGCGTCGCCGAACGCACAGGGGATGATCAGCGGCCACAGGGTGCCGGTCAGGTGGAAGTTCTGGGCCCACACGAGGTAGAGCGGGATGATGGAGACCTGGGGCGGCAGCATCATCGTCGCGATCACGACCATCATCGCCACGTTGCGCCCCCGGAAGCGGAAGTACGCCAGGGCGTAGGCCACCGGGACGCTGGACAGCAGGGTCAGCGCGGTGCCGGAGACGGCGTACACGATCGTGTTGCGCCACCACGTGGCGAAGCCGGGCGTGTGCCAGACGTCGACGAGGTTGTGCCAGGCGAAGGGGTGCGGCCAGAGGTCGCGGGTCAGCGACTGCTGGTCGGACATCAGCGCGGTCAGCGCGACGAAGACGAAGGGCAGGACGAAGAGCAGCCCGACGGCGACGGCGAAGGAGTGGAGGGCGATCCACTCGAGCATCCGGCGCCTCCGGTAGTCGTACGACGAAAACGCGGTGGTCGTCATCTCAGTCCTCCGCTGCCAGGAACCCGCTGCCGCGCCGCATGAGGAACGCGGCGAACACCATCGACATGACGAAGAGCACCAGCGCGATCACGCAGGCCGCGCCGATGTCGAAGCGCTGGAACCCGAGGTTGTAGACCAGCTGCGGGAGGGTCAGGGTCGAGCCGTTCGGGTAGCCGGGCTCGAACTGGTTGCCCGAGCCGGCGATCTGCCCGCTCGCCACCTGCCCCGCGACGATGGGCTCGGTGTAGTACTGCATCATCGCGATCACGCCGGTGATGACCGCGAACACCAGGATCGGTCGCAGGTGGGGCAGCGTCACGTGCCGGAACCTGCGGAACGCGCCGGCCCCGTCGAGGGAGGCCGCCTCGTACAGCTCGTTGGGAACGTCGAGCAGCGCCGCCATGAAGATGATCATGAGCTCGCCGACACCCCACACGGCCAGCATCGCCAGGGCCGGCTTGGCCCAGGTGGGGTCGTTGAACCAGCCCGGCTGGGGCAGGCCGAGGCGACCCAGGACGGAGTTCGTCGGGCCGGTGCCGGGGTTGAGCAGGAACACGAACGCGAGCGTGGCCGCCACCGGCGGCGCCAGGAACGGGGCGTAGAAGATCGTGCGCAGCAGCGAGCTCCCCCGCTTGACGCGGATCACGAGCATGCCGAGGCCCATGCCCACCACGATCTGCAGGGTCACGATCACCACCACGAACCAGAGGGTGTTGCGCATGGCCGGCCAGAAGAACGGATAGTCCCGGAACACGAACGTCCAGTTGTCCAGCCCGTTCCACGTGGGCGAGACGAAGCCGTCGTACCGCGTGAAGGACAGGTACGCCGTGATGGCGAGCGGGTACAGGAAGAACAGCCCGGTGCCGAGCAGCCACGGCGACAGGAACGCCAGGTTGCGCAGCAGCTCGCGTCGGCGGCGGCTGCGCAGACCCGGGCTCGTCGTCGAGGTCCGTGCCGAGGCCCGGATCTCCGTGGAGGTCACTGGACCTGGGCGATGTTCGTATCGATCTGGTGGGCGGCGTCGTCGAGTCCGGACTGGAGGTCGCTCAGCTTCCCGGACTCGTAGTCGTAGCCCAGCTGCTGCAGGACCAGCTGGTAGTCGCCGCCGTTGGGGCTCGCCGGCGTCGTCGTGCTGTTCGGGTTGGACGCGATCTTGATGAACTGCTGGAAGCTCGGGTCCTGGCTGACCTTCGGTGAGGCGAGTGCCGCCGTCGTGGACGGCACGTTGTGGATCGCGTTGGCGAAGTTCACCACGGCGTCGGTGTCGGTGGTCAGGTACTTCACGAACTCCCACGCGGCGTTCTGCTTCTGGCTGGTGCTGGCGATCCCGACGATGGTGCCCGTGATGTAGCCCTTGCCGTACTGGTCGGCCATGTCGTCCGGGACCGGGAACGGCGCGACGCCGTAGTTCACCTTGCTGTTGGAGTCGTCGATCATGCCGGCGCGCCACTCGCCGTCGATCATCATCGCCACCTGTCCGGTCATGAACGCATTGTTGTTGCTGAACTCCTCACCGGCCGAGGTGCGGAACTTGTCGAGCCGGGAGTAGCCACCCAGCTTGTCGACGAGACCCTTCTGCCACTCCATCGCGGACTTCAGGGCCGGGTCCTTCCCGACGTTCGACTTGCCGTCCGAGGTGAAGTAGGTCGGTGACCACTGTGCCGCGAAGTGGGTGATGGTCGACTCGTAGAAGTGGTAGTCGGGCTGGAAGCCGAGCTGGGAGTAGGAGTCGCCGGAGGTCTTGGTCAGCTTGACGGCGTCCGCGTCGAACTCGGACATGGTCTTGGGCGGCCCGCTGATGCCGGCCGCCCGGAACGCGTCCTTGTTGTAGTAGAGGCCGTAGGCGTCGCTGAGCAGCGGGAGCGTGCACTGGTCGCCGTTGTACTGGGTGTACGACAGCTGCGGTGCGGGGAAGGTGGTGCTCGGGTCGATGCCGTCCTTCTCCAGGAACGGCGTCAGGTCGACGAAGGCGTGCGACGTGCAGAACTCGCCCACGTTGTCCGTCGTGAAGGACGAGACGACGTCCGGCGCGGACGGGCCGCCGGCGCGGAGAGCCTGGTTGATCTTGTCGTCGGTGATGTTCCCGACGGCCTTGACGTGGATGTTGGGGTGTACCTTCTCGAACGCGTCGATGGTCGCCTGGATCGCCTTCACCTCGCTCGGGGCGCTCCAGCCGTGCCAGAACGTGATGGTCACGTTGGCGTCGGGGTTGTCGTTCGCCCCTCCCTTGGAGGAGCCGAAGCACGCCGTCAGCGTCAGCGCCAGGGCTGCGGTCAAGGCGGTGCCGGCGACGCGGCGACGGAGGTGTCGGGTCATGGTGCTCTCCTGGTGACTGGCCGGGCGCTGCCCGGGTTGGCGAGGTGTCGGACCGTGTCGAAGACGTCGTCCCGAGCGGCCGTGAGGGCGATCTGGAGGGCGCCCGTGAGCACCGGCCCCTCGCGGACGCCGGTCAACTCGAGGCGCGGCCGGCCGGCGGCCAGGGAGTCGAGCTCGTCGGCGACGGCCGAGCGCAGGCGCTCACCTCCGGCCATGGCCACGGAGCCGGAC
>JBAUWD010000189.1:0-6112 GCA_049583575.1 Nocardioides sp. | reverse complement strand
GTCGAGCACCGGCGGAAAGTCTGGACGATCGGTCACTCGACACCACCCCTCACGTTCTCGTCAGCCCAGCCTTCCAGGTCGAACCGAGCCGGTCCCGAGTACAGGAAGCAAGCCAGCACTCACATGGCGCTGTCAGGGTCGCCCATGCCGACCTGTGGTCCCGGTCGCATCAACTGCTTGCGCTCACCCAGCGTCGGCCGCGGCCGATGCGCCGAGCGCCACCTGCGACCGGGCCACGGCAGACGAGGTGGCGAACCCCTCGCCCGTGTGGTCGACGCGGACCCAGTACCCAAGTTCGGAACACTTCCGGCTCGACCCGATGCGGGGGCCGGTCCGGCAGTCAAGGCTGCGGAGGACGTAGCGACTCTTCATGGCTGCGGCGGGCTACGAGTCGATCGCACGCTCACTCATGGCGAGTCGGGTGGTCCCGGAGCTGGGTCGCGCCGCCGTGTGAAGTCTCGGCGTTCATTGCTTCTGGTCGTCGGTCCGTGTGTAGGTGCGCGGCCCTCCGCGAACCGACACGGGTGGCTGAACGTTCACACGATCGGGTGCGGGCGTCCGTCATCTCGGCGTACGATCCAGCCGTCCGGGAGTCCCGGAGCACGTTCTCCTTGGGGGTTCTCTCGGTGGTCGTATCAACGCGGCTCGGCGTCGCCTTGATCACGTCCGCCGCCGCGCTCGTCCTCTGTGTGCCGGCGTCCGCCGGCGCTCGCGAAGAGCCCGGCTCGACCAAGTCGGGGTCCCTGACCGTTTCACCCGCCCGTCCCATCGTCGGTGAGCAGACGAGGTTCTCCGGCCATGTCCCGACCCGAGCGGCCCGTCCGGTCGAGCTCCAGCGGCACCGAGCCGGCACGTGGCGGGTCGTCACGACCGGTGAGACTTCCCCCGCCGGTCACTTCCACCTGACGACCAGGGCTCCCCACTCGACACGGAAGGTACGGTTCCGGGTGCTCGCGCCCGCTGGCACCTTCCACCGCCACACGATGTCCGTGTTCCGATCGGCTCCGACCACACTCTCACCGCTTGCCCAGTCGGCGACCTTGACCGGCCCCGGCACTGTGACGACCGGCGCACCCGTAGCCCTGCACGCCAGCTTCGCCCCCGTTCGCCGCGGCCGTCAGGTCGATTTCCAGCGCCATACCAACTCGGGCTGGATGGTCGTCGCCACCACCAAGGAGAACGTCTCCGGACGGGCTACCTGGCGCGGCACCGCATCCGCATCAGCAGGTCTGGCCACCTTCCGTGCTGTCGCGGCCAGGTGGCACGGCGCACCTCCGGTACGCGCGACCCATGCGGTAGGCGCGCTGCCGATCTGGCGCCAGCCCACGCTGCTCAGCAAGTCCACGGGCTACCTCAATCGCGTCTCGTGCGCCGCCAGCACCTTCTGCGTCGCCGTCGACGACACCGGGAACGCCACCACGTACGACGGAACGTCGTGGACAGCGCCCACCGCCGTCGACACTCGCCTCGGGCTCACCGGCGTGTCCTGCCCGTCGGTGTCATTCTGTGTGGCGGTCGACGTCCACGGCGATGCCGTGACCTTCGACGGTGCGACCTGGTCGGCTCCGCTGCCGATCGACCAGGGCGGCAGTTTGCTCGCCGTGTCGTGCGCGAGCTCGACGTTCTGTGCCGCGGTGGGCTTCGACGGCACCGCATCGACATTCGACGGCTGGGGGTGGTCGGCCCCGATCCAGGTCGGCCCCAGTCTGGGGGATGTCTCCTGCGCTGCCGCCGACCAATGCGTCGCGGTGGACTTCGCCGATCACTCCTACGCCTACGACGGCACGTCGTGGTCCGGGCCGACCACCATCGCCGGCGCACAGCAGACGAATGCCCTGTCCTGCGCCACCAGCACGTTCTGCGTGGCTGTCGACAGCACCGGGAATGCCTTCACCTACAACGGCATCGGTTGGTCGGACCCGGTCAACGTCGTAAGCGGGGGTGACCTGTTCTCGGTGTCGTGCCCGACCACGGCCTTCTGCGCCACCGCAAACACGTCCGGTGATGTCGACACGTTCGACGGTGACTCGTGGACGCTGCACATCTCGTCCGGCGTGACCGACAACAGCCGCAGCATCTCGTGCGTGTCGAGCACCTCCTGCGCTCTGATCGGCACCTCGGACGTCGCCGTGCTCGACGGGACGTCGTGGACAGCGACTCAGGTGGACTCGGCAGCCGGTGGCATGGTGTCGGTCTCGTGCGTCGATTCCGGCTTCTGCGCCGCGGTCGACGCGGCAGGGGCGGTCTCCACCTGGAACGGGACGACCTGGTCGGACCTGGTGGCCGTGGACACCAACGGGACTCCGACCGCGATCTCGTGCCGCAGCCGGACCCTCTGCGCGCTGGTCGACGACGCAGGCTGGGCCACGACGTACAACGGCACTGTGTGGGGCACGGCAACCCACGTGCAGGGGTCGGCTCTGCGGGACGTGTTCTGTCCCACGGACCCGAACAGCGTCGACTGGTGCGAGGCCGTCGGGGACGGCGGGGTGGAGCACGTCTGGGAGCCCGGCGGCTGGCCCGTCGGCACGACCGTCGACGACAAAGACCTCGTGAGTGTCTCGTGCGCGAGCTCGACATGGTGCGTCGCAGTCGACGCTGACGGAAGGTCGGTCACCTACGACAACGGCATCTGGAACGCCCCGGTGACGGTGGACTCCCTGAACATCGTCCACAACCTGCGGGTGTCATGCCCGGCCCGCGGCTTCTGCCTCGCGGTCGCCCAGTGGGGAGGCACTTGGACCTACGACGGCGCGTCATGGACAGCCGCAGGCTCCCTCACGGGCACGCCACCCTGGGACGACAGCCCGGAGGCCGTCTCGTGCGCGACCTCGACCTTCTGTATCACAGCCCTGTACGGCGGGACCGCCGCGTACGACGGAACCGCCTGGACGGCGCCCGATCTCGCCTTCGGCACGGGGTTGATCGACATCTCCTGCCCGACCTCCACCTTCTGCGCCGCCGTCGATCGGTACGGCAACGCCAGGATCTACGACTGAGCACCCCGGCTCAGGAAGCGGCGTGCCGGTAGGCCCGCCCCCACCAGGCCTCGCTCCATTCGCGCTCCCTCTCGCGGACCCCTGACCATCGGGACCTGAACGACCCATGATCGGGCCCCGGGTGCTCACACGCGTCTGGAACGTCCGCTCAGACCGCCTCGCTGTCCGGCGCATTCATCCGCGATGAGCGAGTCGGGTGCCATCATGCACTCATGTCCGCATGGAAGCCGTCCCGATGGTGGTGGCTCGCTGCGGGTGCCCTTCTCGCAATCGGGGTCCTTCTCGGGTTCGCACCGCTGTACGTGAATGCCTCAACCCATTGGTCTCTGACGCGGCCCGGCCTCGGGTACAGCTGCGGTAGCGCTCTTCAGGCGGAGCACGCAACCATCGGACTGCATACCGCGAGCCTCGTACCCGGATTCCATCCTTGTGCTGCAGTCAGGGGGCACGCCCAGGTCGCGACTTGGGGGCTGATCGCACTCGGTCTCCTAGCCGCGGGGTGCGCCGCGATCGCGACGAGGTCAGGTTCAGGGTCGAAGCGAGATCTGCCCGCTGAGAGAGTTCGTCGGAGCGTCGCCACCTGAGCCGCGACTCGATCGACTCCTATGCCGCCGCGCTCGGACCTGCCGATGTCATGAACGAGCTGGACATGGTGCGACACGTCGGGTGTCACTGCTGCGACATGTCGGGTTCGGGGCACCGACGCGGTGTGATCTCGTGGTCCGGACAGAGGTAGATGCCGAGAGGGACGGTGACGGTCTCGGCGTGACCGTCGCTTACGTAGTTCACCTTCCAGCCGGCGGCCTGGGCAGGCCCGGTTCCGGTCTTCTCGACGCGGACGGCGAGCTCGTAGCCGGCGGCAGTCTTCGGGTCACAGACAGCGCCCACGGTTCGGCCGGTGAATCCGAAGTGTCTGAGAGGTGCGCGTTCCATGCCGAGGAACTCCCCTCGCGTCCCTTGTGTCGGCTTCCAGTTCTGGTTCGGTCGAAGACCGAACCCAATCACCCGCACTCCGACCGGGCGTAACGGCTCGACCGCCTTCAGTTGCACGGTGCCCGCTCGGTCGAGACACAGAGTGCTCTCCATACCGATGGAGAGCACGTCCCCGCGATGGATCGATGGCCGCCCTTCTGACGCCAAGTGCCCACCGGACGGGTCGACGATCCTCGGCGAGTGGTGGATCAGTCCGCACGCCGCCATGAGGCACCCCGACGCGCTGAGGGCTCCAGCCACCGCCGCGTGTCTCAGCCGCACCAGCAGAGCATGGCAGTACGGCGGTTCACGCGCACTGTCCTAGCCGCGGTGAGGTGCAACTCTCGCAGCCGAGAGCGGATGTGCGTGCCAGGCTGAGGCTTGTGTCGAGTACCGGGGAACAGGGTGGGCTTCTGCCGCCAGATCATCACGTCCACACCGAATGGTCCTGGGACGCTCCGGAGGGCAGCATGGAGCGAACCTGCCTTCGGGCAGTGGAGTTGGGCTTGCCGTCGGTAGCCTTCACCGAGCACGCCGACCTGACCCCGTGGACGCTCCCGCCGGGTACTCAGATCCCGGAGGGCTGGGAGCACCTCGTCGATGGGAACGTCTTCACGCCACCTTCGCTCGATTTGGACGGGTATCGACAGTGCCTGGAGCGCTGCCGGGACCGATTCCCTGGTTTGCGGATCTACTCAGGCGTCGAACTCAGTGAGCCCCATTGGCATCCCGCGAGGACGGGGGCCCTTCTCGACCGGGGTGGCTTTGAGCGGGTGCTTGCCTCCGTGCATTCAGCCCGTCTCCAAGCTGGGGGTTCCGGCTTCACCGAGGTCTCCGCCCGCTACGGCGACCACGCGCCGGCTGAAGTCGTACGTGAGTACCTTGCCGAGACCTTGCAGTTGGTGCAGCGGTTTGACGACTTCGAGGTGCTGGCTCACATCGACTACCCGATCCGCCACTGGCCAACCGATGAGCCTCCATACGATCCGCGGGAGTTCGAGGAAGAGCATCGCGAGATCCTGCGCGCCCTGGCGGCCGCCAACAAGGTGCTCGAGGTGAACACGAGAGTGCCGCTGCACCCGTCAGTGTTGACGTGGTGGCGTCAAGAGGGCGGTAAGGCCATCACCTTCGCCAGCGACGCACACGATCCCACCTCGCTCGCCCATGGCTTCACTGAGGCAGTCAAGATCGCCGAGGCAGCGGACTTCCGAGCCGGCGACGACCCTCTCGGCTTCTGGATTCTGGCCTGATCGCGCGGGTGGGAATCGCACTCGTCAGTGCGGCGCTCATGGCGATGAGCGGGCGGCCCCTGAAGGCTGCGGACACCTACCGCGACCGGGAGCGCCGTACGAGACTGCATCGTGCGCGCGAGACGTACTGTGCACAACATCGTCGAGACGAACGGCTATGTGGTGGATTGTCGGGGGAGCCCTCATCGGCGAGGTATTTGTAGGCGCAGTCGCGGTGTGGCTCTTGGGCCCGACCCTGCGGACGTTCTTCCGACCCGGTTTCGAGCCGACGTCCAAGGACGACCTCGCCGTGTACCAGGCAGCAGTCGGGCGACAGCCATGGAGCGGGCCAGTAGGAGCATTCCCTTCTTGCCGCTGCATGCCCCTTCTCCGACGCACATCCGCTGTCAGGGTCGCCCAGCCGATGAGCGGAAGATGCGTGCGCGCTACTTCCGCTTCACTGTGCCGTCAAGAAGGGTGATCACGACGCCGAAACCAGGCGTCGCCTCGTCCGGCCTGATGCGCTCGACACGGAGCTGAGCGGGTGGTCGCACGATCTTGCCGTCCGCGCTCAAGTGGTCGCTGATGCCGATGCGCTCGACGTATTCGAGGGTCTCGTCGGCAAGTCGAACCGCCTCGGCATCCGACGTCGCCCTGCCGGTCGTCTCGTACTTCACTCCGCCAGGGGACACATGGGTGACCCGAAACCACTCCTCGTCGATGCACGACGGGAGCATCCCATGACCAGTGCCTTGAACATCCGCACAGGCCGCTGACATGGCGCGGTTACGCCGGGAACGGCACGCCGGTGTTGGCGTGGCAGCGATAGCCGTAGGGGTGCTTGTCGAGGTACTGCTGGTGGTGGTCCTCCGCGTAGTAGTACGGCGTGTCCGCGGCGGAGCGGATCTCGGT
>JBAUWD010000188.1:0-12281 GCA_049583575.1 Nocardioides sp. | reverse complement strand
CCCAGGAGACGTACGCCGCCTCCCGTCGCCCCGAGCGCGGCTGGCCGGTGGCCGACAACCACGCCGTCCTCGCGTTCTTCCGCGGACTGCTGCGCGAGCGCAGGGGCATGGTGGTGTGGCTGGTCGTGCTCAACGCGCTCGCCGCCGGTACCGCGCTCGTCGTACCCAGGCTCCTCGGCAGCCTCGTCAACCGGACGGTCGGCAGCGGCAGCCGCAGTACGCAGCTCAGCCAGCTCAACCATCTCGCCCTGCTGATCGTGGCCGTGGTGTGCACCCAGGCGCTGCTGACCTTCCTCGCGCAGCGGATCTCGACGATCTTCGGCCAGGACCTGCTGTCGTCCGCGCGACAGTTCATCGTCGCGACCGTGCTCCGGCTCCCGCTGGGTCGCGTCGAGGGTGCCAGCACCGGCGACCTGGTCACCCGCGTGACGCGCGACGTCGGCACGATGAGCCGATCGGTCCAGTTCGGCGTGCCGCAGGCGATCATCTCGGGGCTCACGGTCGTGCTCTCGGTGGTGGCGATGCTGCTCAACTCCGTCGTGCTGGCGGTGCCCTGCCTGTTGCTGATCGGAGCGTCGACCTTCCAGGTCCGCCGCTACCTGCAGCGCGCCCCGAAGGGCTACATCACCGAGGGGTCGACGTACTCCCGCATCAACACCACGCTCACCGAGACCGTCGAGGGGGCCCGCACCGTCGAGGCGCTCGGGCTCTCTGCGCTGCGGGTGGGCGCGGGAGACGACGACATCGCCGTGTCGGCCCAGGCCGAGCGCTACACGATGACGCTGCGCAACCTGCTCTTCACCGTCATCGACGTCGCGTTCAACACGCCGCGGGTGGTCACCGTCCTGGTCGGCGCGTACGGCTACCACCGCGGCTGGGTCTCGCTCGGCCAGATCACGACGGCCCTGTTGTACGTCGAGTCGCTGAGCGGCCCGCTCGACCGGCTGGTCGGCGAGATGGACCGGCTGCAGGTCGGGGTCGCCTCGACCAGCCGTCTGCTCGGCATCGCCCAGGTGCCCGAGGACCGCACGCCCGGCACCGCGCGGCCGGACGGACCGCACCTGGTCGGTCAGGACCTGCGCTTCGCCTACCGCGAGGGCCACGACGTACTGCACGGCATCTCCCTCGATCTCGCGGTGGGCGAGCGCCTGGCGATCGTGGGACCGTCGGGGTCCGGCAAGTCCACCCTGGGACGGCTGCTGTCGGGCATCAACGGCCCGCGCACCGGCTCGGTCAAGGTGGGTGGGGTCGACCTCGTGGCACTGCCTCTCGAACAGCTCCGCACCGAGGTCGCCCTGGTGACCCAGGAGCACCACGTCTTCGTGGGCAGCGTGCGCGACAACATCATCCTGGCCCGGGAGGACTCGCCCGACGAGGCCGTGTGGGACGCCCTCTCGGCCGTCGGCTCGCGGGACTGGGTGGAGCGGCTGCCCAAGGGGCTCGACACCCTGATCGGCTCGGGCAACCAGTCCCTGACACCGGCCCAGGCACAGCAGATCGCGCTGGCCCGGCTGATCATCGCCGACCCCCACACGCTCGTGCTCGACGAGGCGACCTCGCTGATCGACCCGCGGACCGCCCGCACGCTGGAGGGCTCGATGAACGCGCTGCTCGACGGCCGGACGGTGGTCGCCATCGCCCACCGGCTGCACACCGCCCACGACGCGGACCGGATCGCCGTGGTCATCGACGGCCAGATCGTCGAGCTCGGGTCGCACCACGAGCTGGTCGCCCAGGACGGCGAGTACGCGGCCCTGTGGACCGCCTGGACGAGCTGAGGGCTGCGCTGTAACGCGGGGTTATCACCGCAGATGTCCGCGCACAGCACCGCACCAGTGACCACAGCACCGCAGAAGCGACCGGGTGCCGAGGCTGGTGCGGCGATAACCCCGCGTTACAAGGCGCCGCCGCGGTAGGCCCGGGCGATCCGGCTCACGAACTGGTAGACGCCGTCCTCGTTCGGCGCGAGCGGGCCGGGCTCGAAGTGGGGGGCGGCCATGCCGCGCTGCACCGACTCGCAGGCCGAGAAGTCCTGGCGGTTGGTCAGGTCCCAGAAGTCCACGGCGTAGGCCGGGCTGAAGCCCTCGCCCGCGGCCACATCGGCCGGGAACGCCCACGAGCAGGTGACCCGGGTCCTCCCGGGCGTGAGCGGCACCAGCCGGTGGGTCATCACGTAGTCGGGGTGCAGCGACACCAGCAGGTTGGGAAGTACGGCGACGTACATGACCGTCGACAGCTCGTGCTCGTCGAGCCGGGCCATCGCGATGCCACCGCTGCGGCCGTCGAGCGACATCGTCTCGGCGCCGGCGCGCAGCTCCATGTAGCCGCCGACCCAGTTCCCCTTGCGCTCGAGGTTCGTCCCGCTGGTGGGCGGCGAGACCCGGCACAGCTCGGGATGGATCATCGAGCAGTGGTAGCACTCCTGGTAGTTCTCGACGATCACCTTCCAGTTGGCCTCGACGTCGTACTCGTGGCTCTCGCAGGTGACCAGCGAGCCCGCGTCGTACGGCGCCACGATGTCCTCGAGCTCGCCGATGTACGACGTGAAGTCCTCCGCCGACCCGGTGCGGTCCACGAAGACCCAGCCGTGCCACTCCTCCACCCGCACCGGCTTGAGGCCGAGCGGGGTCTTGTCGATCCCGGGGAAGGCCGGGGCACCGATCAGGCTGCCGTCGTGGCGGTAGGACCACGCGTGGTAGGGACAGACGATCGCCTTGGGCGAGTCGGCGGAGCCGCCGCACGGCAGCAGCTCGTGACCGCGATGCCGGCACGCGTTCTCGAAGGCGCGCAGCTCGCCCTCGTTGTCGCGGGTGAGGAGCACGCCGTACGCCCCGACCGACTCGGCCCGCAGCCCGCCCGGGGCGATCTCGTTCGAGCGACCCAGGCACATCCAGCCCTCGAAGAAGTGCGTGCGCTCCCAGGCGAGGACGTCGTCGGACAGGTACGCGTCCCTGGGCAGCATCGTGCTGGACCCGAACGGCGCCAGCGCTCGCGCCAGCTGCACCTGGTCGAGCGGTGCGGGTGGGATCGTCGACATCTCGCCTCCTTCACTGAATGACTGTTCAGCCAGCCTAGGCCTCGCCCACGAACACGTCGAGGGTCGCGCCCTTCTCACCCCGAGTGAACCAACGATAGGTCACGAACCCCACGGTCACCGCCACCAGGGAGGCCGCCAGCAGCAGGGTGGTCAGCGCGTTCAGCGCCGGGGTCGGTGCCGCCCGGGCGGTGTTGTAGACCTTCACCGACACCGGTTCCGTCGAGGAGTCGCCCGACAGGTAGCGGACGATGATGAAGTCGTCGATGACGTCGGCGAAGACGAGGACGGCGCTGGCGAAGATCGCCGGGAACAGCATCTTGAGGAGCACGCGGCGTACGGCGCCGAACCGCGACGCGCCGAGGTCGACCGCGGCTTCCTCGTAGTCGCGCCCGATGGTCAGCAGCCGGGCGCGCACGATCACGACCGGGTAGGAGAGCTGGTAGGTGACCAGGCCGATCACCTGGCCGGACGTGCCGAGGTTCACCGGCGAGACCAGCACCGTCGCCACGAACAGCAGCGAGATGCCGATCAGGATCTCGGGCAGCACGAACGACACGATCACGGCGAGGTTGGCGGCACTCGGCAGCCGGCCGCGCCAGCGGTCCAGACCGAGTGCCATCGCCACCCCGAGCGGGATCGTGATCGCGGTGACGATCACCCCCAGCAGGAGCGTGTAGGTGAGTGCGGTGTGCAGGCTCGAGTCGTGCCACACCGACCGCAGGGGGTCGCCGTAGTACCAGCGCATCGAGAAGCCCTGCCAGGTCACTCGCGACCGGCCGGAGTTGAACGAGAACAGGACGGCGACCAGGACCGGAAGGAGGGACCATGCGAGATACCCGACCGTGACCACCCCGAGCACCCACGGCCGCCGCCACGGGTTGCGCCACCAGGCCGCAGGGCTCCTCATGTCGCGACCTCGACACCGCTCCGGGTGCTGCGCACGTAGAGGATCATCGGCAGCACGGAGACGAGCAGGACGAGGAGCACGAACGCGCCGGCCTGACCGGTCTGCCCGGGGGTGAACACCGAGTTGTTGATCAGGTTGCCGATCATCGAGGTCGACGGCGAGCCGGACAGCAGGTCGGTGGTGAAGTAGTCCCCCAGCATCGGCAGGGTCGTCACCAACAGGCTGACCACCACCGCAGACCGGGTGAGCGGCCAGGTGACCCTGCGGAACGTCTCCCAGCGACTAGCTCCCAGGTCGCGCGCCGCCTCCAGCATCGAGACCGGTGCGCGGTCCAGGCCGGCGTACAACGGCAGGATCATGTACGGCACGTAGCCGTAGACCAGCCCGAGCACCACTGTCGTGGCGTGACCCTGCAACCAGTCGACGTGGACGTCGAAGAGGCCGCCGGCACTCAGCGTCTTGTTCAGCAGGCCGTTGGTCTGGAGGAGGTTCACCCACGCGAGCATCCGCATCATGTAGCTGATCCAGAACGGTGCGATCAGAGCGGCGAGCAGCAGGCCCTTCCAGCGGCCCGCGAAACGGGCCGTGAAGTAGGCGACGGGGTAGGCGATCAGCAGGCAGAGCAGGCTCGCGACGGTGACGTAGACCACCGTACGGATCAATGCCGGGCGGAAGAAGTGGGCCGGGCCGACCACGTGGTTCCAGACGTAGTTGAACTGGGTGAAGTCCCAGTTCAACGGGTTCCACACGGGCACCGGTTCGCGCAGGATCGGATCGACGCCGCCGAAGAGGATGGCGAGGACGACATAGAACGGCGCGACGAAGAAGACGGCGATCCACACGGTGCCCGGCGCGGCCAGGATCGGCCAGATCAACCGGCTCCCCGGAGGGCGCCGCCGGGCGGCCGGATCAACCACCGGCCTTGAACTCCTGCCACACCTGGTGCCACGCCGTGTCGGAGTCGGGCGGCAGCTGCAGCAAGGGGAAGCCGGTCTTGAAGTCCTCCTCGAGCACGACGGCGGAGGAGAGGTTCTTCGGTACGTAACCCTGCGCGACCAGGGAGTCGGGTGTGAACTTCTTCAGCGGCGGCTGGTACCCGGTGTAGCCGAAGTTCTGCTTGGCGATGTCGTTGTCGAGGATGGCGTTGATGAAGAAGTGCGCGGCCACCGGGTTCTGCCCCTGGGCCAGGCACACGACGAGGTCGTTGTCGACCTCCCCCTTGCCGTCGGACGGGAACCAGTAGCGCAGCACGTCGGGCGACACGCTCTTGGGGAGGTAGTACGGCATGTTGATCGCGTCACCGGACCAGAACTGCGCCAGGCCGTACTGCCCGGCCGGCATGTCGGTGTACATCGAGATGGTCACCTTGGGATGCATGGTCGAGCGCAGCTCGAGGATCTGCTTGCGGATCAGCGCCAGGTCGGTGGACGACGTCGTGTTGATGTTGTCGATCCCGTTGCGCAGCAACACCATCGACATGGCGGTGTGCCAGTCGTCGAGGATCGCCACGTTGCCGGCGTACTTGGTGTCCCACAGGGCGTCGTACGGGTTGTCCATCCCGGCGATGTCGCCGGATGCCAGGTCGGTCCGCCACCCGATCCCGGTGGAGTAGACCGTGTAGGGCACGGTGTAGCGCGCACCCCGGTCGTACCAGGGATCCTGCTGGCTGTCCCACAGGTTGTCGTAGTTGGTCAGGTAGTCCCTGGTCAACGGGCGCAACAGGTCGGACTCGATCAGCTTGCCCAGCGAGTCGTAGCTGGGGAAGTAGAGGTCGAAGCCCAGCTTCTTGGCCGCCACCTTGGTCAAGGCCTCGTCGGCGTCGTTGAAGGTGGACAGATGGATGGTCACGCCGTACTTCTTCTCGAAGTCCTTGAGCACCCGGGGCGAGAGGTAGTCCGCGTAGTTGTAGATGCGCAGCGTGCTGCCCCGCTTGGGCATCTGCCCGGCTGCGATCGCCGGGTTCGCACTGCTGAGCGGCCAGGTGACCGGGTTCGTGGGGGACGGGATCTTCTGCCCCGCCGTGCTCGTGTGCTTGGTTCCGCAGGCCGTGAGCAGGGCCGACAAGGCCGGGCCCGACAGTCCTGCCGCCAGGGCTCCCTTGATCGCGGTTCGTCTTCTGAAGCCGGATCCGGTTGCCGACATCGAGCCACCCTTCGCCCGCAACGAGTCTTGTTCCCTCCAGAAACTGTCACATAGACTGAACGATCAGTCAATGACACGAACCGGGCGAGGAATCCCATGACCACGACCGAGATCGCACCCGAGCAGTCCACCCGTCTCGACACCCTGATCGAGGGCGAGACCGAGCTGTTCCGCGGGCGACAAGGCGCCAGCCGGCAGATGTCCGAGCGGGCCCGCACGCTGGCGGGCGGTGCCACCTCCAGCTGGCAGGTCGCCGACCCTCACGCCGTCTGGCTCAGCCACGGCGCCGGCTCGAAGCTGTACGACGTCGACGGCAACGAGTACTCCGACTTCCACGGCGGGTACGGCGTCTCCCTGGCCGGGCACGCCCACCCGGCGATCGTCGCGGCGGTCCGTGAGCGCGTCGGCCTGGGTACCCACTTCGCCCAGCCGACCGAGGACTCGATCGTGGTGGCCGACAACCTCGCCGAGCGCTACCACCAGCCGCTGTGGCGCTTCGGGAACTCCGGCACGGAGTCGACCATGGACGCCGTCCACCTGATGCGCGCGTTCACCGGGCGGGAGCGCATCATCAAGCTCGAGGGCGGCTACCACGGCCACCACGACTCGGTGATGGTGTCGGTGCAGCCCGAGAGCGTCGGCGACCTCGGCCCGGTCGACGCCCCGACCCCCGTCCCCGAGAACACCGGCCTCCTCCGCGCCACCATGGAGGGGACCGTGATCGTCCCGTTCAACAACCTGCCGGCGGTCGAGGCCGCGCTCGAGCGCTACCCCGGCGAGATCGCGGGAATGATCCTCGAGCCGATCATGATGAACGCCGGGATCATCTTGCCGGACGAGGGCTACCACGAGGCCCTCAAGGACCTGCTCCACGCGCACGGCGCGCTGCTGACCTACGACGAGGTGAAGACCGGCTTCACCGTCGGACCGGGCGGCGCCTCGGGGATGCTCGGCGTGACGTCCGACCTCGTCTGCGTCGCCAAGGCCATGGGCGGCGGGCTCTCGACCTCCGCGATCGGCGGCGGGAAGGTGATGGAGCTCGTCGTGAGCGGCGAGTACCAGCAGGTGGGCACCTTCAACGGCAACCCGTTGGCGATGGCCGCGGCACGTGCCATGCTCACCGAGGTGCTGACCGACGACGCGTACGCCCATCTCGACCGTCTCCGCGACCGGATGCGAGACGGGCTCCAGGCCGTCATCGACCGGTACGACGCTCCGTGGCGGGTGGTCACCGCGGGCGCCAAGGGATGCGTCTCGTTCCTGCCCCATCGCATCCGCAACTTCCGCGACTTCCGCGAGCTCGACGGCCGCTACGGCCACGCCCACTGGCTGGTCCAGCACAACCGCGGCGCCTTCCTGCCGCCCTGGGGCAAGGTCGAGCAGTGGCTGATGTCGGTCCAGCACACCGATGCCGACGTCGACCGGTTCGTGGCCAACTTCTCCCACCTGGCCGACACGCTGCTCGGAGCCCCAGCCTGATGGCCGGCGCGCTCTCCCTCCGCGGGCTCGTCAAGCACTTCGGCGACGCGGTGGCCGTCGACGGGCTGGACCTCGACATCGGGGAGGGCGAGTTCTTCTCGCTGCTGGGCTCCTCGGGCTGTGGCAAGACGACGACCCTGCGCATGATCGCGGGCTTCGAGGAGCCGGACGAGGGCAGCATCGAGCTCGACGGGACCGACCTCTCGCGGGTGCCTCCGCACAAGCGGCCGGTCAACACGGTCTTCCAGTCCTATGCCTTGTTCCCCTTCCTCGACGTCGCCGAGAACGTCGCCTTCGGTCTGCGCTACCAGCGCGCCAGCAAGGCCGACGTACGGCGCCGGGTCGACGCCGCGCTCGGGCTGGTGCAGATGGGTCAGCTGGCCAAGCGGAAGCCGCACCAGCTGTCCGGCGGCCAGCAGCAGCGGGTGGCCCTGGCCCGGGCACTCGTGCTCGAGCCCACCGTGCTGCTGCTCGACGAGCCGATGGGCGCCCTCGACGCCAAGCTCCGCAAGCAGCTGCAGCTGGAGCTGCGGGCCCTGCAGAAGGCGGTCGGGACCACGTTCGTCTACGTGACGCACGACCAGGACGAGGCGCTCACGATGAGCGACCGCCTGGCCGTGCTCGACCGCGGCCAGGTGATGCAGGTCGGCACGCCCAGCGAGGTCTACAGCACACCCGCCAACACGCACGTGGCGACGTTCCTCGGCACCACCAACCTCTGGGAGGCCGACGTGGTGTCGGCCGACGGGGACGGGCTGAGCTGCCGGGTCGGCGGCGTCGACCTGCTCGTCAGCGGTGGCGGACCCGAGGCCGGTGACCAGGTCTCGGTCATGGTCCGGCCCGAGCGCGTCGCCGTCTCGCGCACGCCCGACGGTGAGCCCGGCACGAACGTGCTCAAGGCGCGCGTCGACACCTTGACCTTCCGCGGCGCCCGGACCGCGGTCATGCTCGACTGCCACGGGTTCCGGCTCGAGGCCGAGGTCGCCAACGTCCACGGCGAGCCGCCGGCCTGGCTCGAGGAGGGCGCCGACGTCACGGCGCACGTCTCTCCCGGGGCGCTCCGCGTGCTGGTCGACTGACGCCGTCAGGCGAGCGCCCGGACGTTCCAGGCGACGGCCTCCTGCTCGAAGGGCGGGTCCGGCAGCAGCTCGGTGCAGCGCCGGAACAGCTCGCGCCGGTGGTCGTCGTCGAGCGTCCCGACGTACGCGCCCAGGGGGCCGACGCCCAGCAGGTAGGGCGCCCACCACTCGTCGTACGACGCGAAGGGGACGCGCACCGACAGCGTCGAGGACTCGATGCACCCGAGACCGGCGGCCGCGGCGATCTCGGCGAGCTGGCCCTCGTGGGCGCCCGGCAGGTCGGCCTCGTGCGGCGCAGACGGGTCGATGTCGTGCACGGCGTCCCAGCACACCGACAGCGGGGAGCCGCCTCCGGCGTGGTCCCACACACACGCGGTGACGACTCCGCCCGGCCGGGTCACCCGACCCATCTCGCGCAGCCCGGCCACCGGGTCGGCCATGAAGTGCACGACCAGCTGGGCCAGTGCGGCGTCGAACGAGCCGTCGTCGAAGGGCAGCGCCTCCGCGACACCCTCGCGTACGTCGATGCCCGGGATGCGCTGCCGGGTGGCGGCGACGAACGAGGCCGAGGGGTCGATCGCCGCGACGGCGCGCACGCCGTACCGGTCGGCGAGCCGTGCCGTGAGCGCGCCGGGTCCGCAGCCGACGTCGAGCACCCGGGCGTCGCGGGGAAGGCCGGCCCGCTCGATGAACAGGTCGCCGAGGGGCTCGGAGAACCGACCCATGAACCGGAGGTAGGCGTCCGCCGAGACGTCGAAGCTCACGGAGCCGGCATCCCGGCCCTCATGCGGTCTCGAACCACGGATCGTGGAGGTCGTGGAACGTCGCACCGCGCAGCATCGCCTCGAGCTCCTCGCGCACCTCGGGCGGCGGCTCGGCCCGCTCGCCCTGGCGGGCGCTCTGCTCGTCGCGGAACGCCACGGTCTCCGTGAAGCTGCCGTCGGGCTCGAACGCGAGGGTGGCGCCGATGATGTCGGGGCGCATCTGGCGGAGCATCGTGGTGTCGGCGAGCATCGCCTTCACCCGGCCCGGGTCGTCGACCCCGCCCTGGATGACCTGGACGAAGCCGGCGTCGTCCGACCCGCCGTCGAGGACCAGCGTCACGTCGTCGCAGTCGTGGAACTCCACCGGGCCGTCCATCAGCGCCGTCATCTTCTCGGCCCAGGCGCCCTGCTCGGGTCGCGCGGAGTTCGCCATCGCGGCCTCCCGCGACTCGAAGCGGACCACCCCGATGAACAGGTCGTCGTCGGTGAACCCGTAGGTGCCTCCGAGCCAGCCGACCGCGCCGGCGCCCAGCGCCTCGCGCCAGCCTTCCCCCGCTGCGCGGAGCTCGTCCTGACGTGTGCATCTGCCCTGGATGACCTGGATGAACACGGCGTGGCCTCCTGTCGTACGGGCCATCTCCGGATGAGGTGGTCGGGTGTCCACGGCCGACGCTAGGCCCGTCGCCCGGTCCGGTCCAGATCCGGCCGGACCCCGTGCCGGCTCAGCGCTTCTTGGCGGCCCGGCCCCGGCCGGTACCCAGGCCCAGCTCCGTGAAGGCGACGTCGCGCGCGATCGTGCGGGCACGCTCCGCGTCGACGACCGGGTCGTCGAGCGCGACCTGCACCATCAGCCCGTCGAGGAGCGAGCCCCACATGATCGCGAAGGTCTCGACGTCGACCTTGCCGACCTCGCCCGCGTCGATGCCCGCCTGGACGACGCGCGTGATCAGGTCGCGCCACTGGGCGTCGAGGTCTGCCCGGTCCTTCTTGACCTCGGGGTGCCGGAACGCCTGCGCCCACAGGTCGAACCACAGGCCCCAGTCCCCGGCGAGGGCGGACTGCTTGCCGGGCACCAGCGTCCACTCGACCAGCAGCTCGAGCCGCCGACGGAGCGAGCTCGTCGAGCGCAGCATCTCCTCGGTGGCGGTGTAGAACGAGCGCTCCGACCAGCGGAGCGCCTCGGTGAGCAGACTGTCCTTGGTCCCGAAGTAGTAGATGACCAGGGCCGGACTGGCTCCGACGCGGCCGGCCACGTCGGCGATCCGGGTGTCGCCGAAGCCCCGCTCGGCGATCAGCGTGGCGGCCGCCGCGAGCATCTGGTCACGACGTACGTCGGCGACCGCGTCGCCGTGCTCGCGCGTGGCCATCGGCGCCTCCCCGGGAGTCCCGCTTCTTGTGGCGCACGCTAGCACGGTCGTAGACTGAACAGTCAGTCAGGAGTGCGGGTCAGTCGGGCCGAGGCCCTTCACGAACGGTGGACCATGACGAACACCCACGGCCGTTCGGTGTCGCTCGCCCCGCCACCCCGGCTGCGGACGATGATGGCCGCCCGGTCCGTGGCCGTGATCGGCGCGAGCGAGCGGCCCGACTCCTTCGGCCTGCGGGTGACGACCGAGGTCCTGCGCAGCCCGGGCCTGGAGCGGGTGCACCTGGTGAACCCGGGCCGGTCGTCGGTGCTGGGCCGGCCCTGCGTACCGACCCTGGCCGACGTACCGGAGCCGGTCGACCTGGTGCTGCTCGGCGTTCCCGACGCCGCCCTGGTCCCGACGCTCGAGCAGGCCGCGGCGCGCGGCGACGCGGGCGCCGTCGTCTACGGACCGGCGTACCGGTTGCGTGAGGAGGTCGTCGCGGCGGCCGGCGAGATGGCCGTCATCGGAGGCGGCTGCATGGGCTTCGTCGACACGACCACCGGCGTGCGGGCGATCGGCTACCTCGAGCGCGAACCCCTGCCCACCGGGCCGGTCGCGCTGGTGACCCACTCGGGATCGGTGTTCTCGGCGCTGCTGCGCACCCACCGGAAGCTGGGGTTCTCGGTCGCGGTGTCGTCGGGCCAGGAGCTCGTCTCGACGACACCCGACCACCTGGCCTACGCGCTGTCCCTGCCCGAGACCCGCGTGATCGGCCTGGTGCTGGAGACCATGCGGGACGCGCCCCGGCTCGAGGCCTGCCTGGCGCAGGCGGCCGCGCGCGACATCCCCGTCGTCGCCCTCACCGTGGGGACGTCGATCCAGGGGCAGGCACTCGTCGATGCCCACTCGGGGGCGATCGCCGGGTCGGACGCCGGGTGGGAGGCGCTGTTCGCGGCGTACGGCGTGCACCGCTGCACCGACCTGGCCGACCTCACCGACAGCCTGGAGATGTTCGCGATCGGTCGGCGTCCGGTGGCCGGGTCGGGACGGGGTCTGGCCACGGCGCACGACTCGGGGGCCGAGCGCGTGCTCGTCGCCGACGTGGCCGAGCGTCTCGGCGTACCGTTCGCGGCGCTGTCACCGGGGACGGTGACGCGGCTGGCGGCGCTCCTCGAGCCCGGGCTCGAGCCGACGAACCCGCTCGACGTCTGGGGCAGCGGGACCGACACGGAGCGCCTGTTCGGGGAGGCCCTCGCGACCCTCGCCGACGATCCCGAGGTGGGCGCCGTGGCGTTGGCCGTCGACCTGGTCGAGGAGTACGACGGCGACGAGTCCTTCCCGCGCGTGCTCGAGACGCTGCTCGGCCGCACCGACAAGCCCGTGGTGGTCCTCACCAACCTGCCCAGCGCGGTCGACCGGACCACCGCGGCGCGGCTGCGCGAGCTGGGGGTCCCGGTTCTGGAGGGCACGACCTCGGGCATGCGGGCGCTCGGCCACCTGCTGGCCTCCGAACCGCGGCGGAGG
>JBAUWD010000187.1:0-5694 GCA_049583575.1 Nocardioides sp. | reverse complement strand
GGGCGAGCTCGGACCCTTCGACGTCGTCCTCGACCCGGTCTGGGGGATCGCCGCGACCGCCGCCTCGCGCGCCCTGGCCGAGGGCGGGCGGCTGGTCAACCTCGGCGGCGGGTCGGGGGACGACGCGGTGCTGTCGTCCTCGGTGCTGCGGAGCCGGTCGGCGTCGCTGCTCGGCTACACCAACAACGCACTGACCGTCGAGCAGCGCTCCTCGGCGGTCACCGCCGTCCTCGGCCACGCGGCCGCGGACAGGATCCGGACGGCGTACGACGTGCGGCCGCTGGCACAGGTCGAGGAGGTCTGGACCCGGCAGGCTGCCGGCGGGTCGGCGGCCCGGTTCGTGCTCCGGCCCGGGTGACCGGCGACGTCGCCTGAGCGCGGCCGATCCCGGTCGATGGCAAAGACGGGTGGGTTGCAGTGACCCGGGGTGGAGGTGTCGCCTACCATCAGCCTCGACTCCACAGCGCCTCGCGATCCGCGGCGCGACGGGATCGGGGGAAGACGACACGTGGCACGCCTGCTGCGCATGCCGGACGTCGCGTCCGACGACGACGAAGGCGTGCTCGCTTCGTGGTTGGTGGGCGAGCACGACGCGTTCGACGCCGCCCAGACGATCGCCTACGTCGAGACCAACACGCTGATGCTCAGCGTCGAGGCCGGCCGCCCCGGTGTCCTCCTCCGCACGCTGGTCGGCCCGGGCACCCAGGTCGACGCGGGGACGCCGATCGGTGTCATCGGCGACCTCGACGAGCAGAACGTCGACCTCGAGACCCTGCTGACCGAGCTGGGGGTGCACCCCGCCGACGAACCCGAACCGGAGCCCGCCGCCGTGCCCGAAGTCGTACCCGAGCCCGAAGTCGTACCCGAGCCCGAAGTCGTGCCCGGGCCGGCGCCGGAGGCCCCCCGTCACGCGTCGGACGCGCGACCGTCGTTCTTCACGCCCGAGCTGGCGATCCCGGTCTTCGACGGGGGGAAGGCGCTACTCGCCCTGCCCGAGCCCGAGGAGGCCCCGGATCCGGAGGCGGAGCCGGAGCCGGCCGCCGAGCCGGAGCCCGCCGTCGAGCCGGAGTCCGCTGCGGAGCCGCAGCCCGCCGCCGAGCCCGAGCCCGCCGTACGGCGCGCGGGACTGACCCACGACCACCTGCGCGCGACCATCCGCGCCGAGCGGCTGGTGGCCGTCTGCGCCGAGGCCGGCGGCGCCGAGGCCGGCGCGACGGTCGACCTCCTGGTCCTGAAGGCCGTGGGAGCCGTGCACCGGCAGCTCCCGGACATGAACCTCACCGTAGGCGCGGACGGCGTACGCCGTGAGTCGACCGTCGACGTCGCGCTGATCGTCGGCACCGAGGACGGGTTCGTGGCGCCCGTCGTCCGCAACGTCGGGTCGCTGACCCTCGAGTCGCTGGTCGCCCGCGCGCACGAACTGGTCACCCGCGCCCGCACCGACCGCCTCACGCCCGCCGAGACCACGGGCGCCAGCATCATGGTGACCAACCTCGGCAAGTACGGCATCGACGAGTCCGTCGGCATCGTCTCCCCGCCCCAGGTCGCCGTCCTCGCGCTGGGCGGCGTCCGCGACGACGCGGTCGTGGAGGGTGGCGTGGTCGTCGCCGGCAAGGTGCTGACCCTGACCCTCTCGGTCGACCACGCACAGGTGGACGACGCCCTCGCCGCGCGCTGGCTCGGCGTCCTCGCCGCGCTGCTCGAGCGCCCGGAGTGGATGCAGGGTTGAGGTGTCCCCGGGTCGTCCGCCTGGGCGGGTGTTCTGGTGGCCACTGGAGCGGACGACCCGGCTAGGGTCGCCGCATGGCCCTGCTGCACAAGGCGACCCTCGACCCCACCAAGCGCGCGCTGATGACGGCCTGGCTGGCGACGCGGCCGTGGGCCGACGGGTTCGACCCCGTGCGGACGATCGCGTCGTACCGCTTCGACGACCCCGCCGGCGAGGTCGGGCTCGAGGGCGCACTCCTCGTGGACGACGCCGGGGCTGTCGCGCACGTGCCGCTCAGCTACCGCGGCGCCCCGCTCGAGGGCGCCGACCCCTTCCTGGTCGGTACGGCGGAGCACTCGGTGCTGGGCAGGCGCTGGGTGTACGACGCGTGCGGCGACCCGATCTGGGTCGCGGCGCTGGCGGCCGCGATCGCCACGGGCGGGGGCGGGGCCGAGCAGTACTTCGAGGTCGACGGCGAGCGGGTCGTGGTCGAGCCACGGATGACCGTGCACGGCAGTGGGAGTCCGGACGCCGCCGTCCCGGTCACCGCCGCGATCGACGACGTACACGACGACGGAGCCACCACGGTGACGCGTTCCGGCGGCGTGGAGCTCGTCGTCGTCCGGATGGTCGGCACGACCATCGCGGCCGAGCAGACGCTGTCGGGTCGCTGGGGAGACGCGTCAGGCGTCCTCGCCGGACTGCGCCCCGCGTGACGCGAGCACGTCGAGGTCGCGCTCGGCGAACAGCCGGTGGTGCCACTCCTCGTTGAGGATCACCGACAGGCACTCGCGGACGGGATAGCTGCGTGACTGCGGCCACCCCGGTCCCTCCACGGGATCGGTGTGCGACGCCAGCTCCTCCTCGGTGAGGTCGTCAACGAGCTGCCGCATGGTGAGCATCCGGTCGCGGCGCAGGGCGAGCACCTCGTCGAGGCTCGGCCGGACCTCGCGGTCGCGCGGTACGCCGGGGGTGTCGGGCATCTGGTCCCAGGGCAGGTCCAGGGGGTCCCACGGCTGGGGATCGCCCATGATCCCGCGCCGGATCCACGCGTCGGTGGCGAACACCAGGTGCCGCAGCGTCTCGATGAACGACCACTCCCCGTCGACGCTCTCGTGCAGCTGCTCGGGCTCGAAGCCGCGCGCGCGTTCGACGGTCTCGCCCCACAGCCGTTCGATGATGTCCCATGCCTCCCGGAACCCGTCCGGGTCGGTCGGTCGCATCTTGGCGCGGTCGGGGTCGCGGCGGTCGAGCTCGTCGTTGATCAGGGGGACGACGTCGACGCCGTTGACCGTCAGGTTCCAGATCTCACCGTGGATCTCGACGTCGACGAGCTCGACCCCGCGCATGGTCACGCCACTGAGGTCGGCGTGCTCGAAGCGCGCACCGCTGAGGTCGACGTCGCGGAACAGCGCGCCCCGCATCCGCCGCGACTCGAAGTGCATCGGCTCGTCGGGCTGCGAGGCGTCGCTCATGAGGGCAGGTTCACACGACTCACGGGTGCACGTCCAGACCGGCGAGGGGCCGCCGCCGTCCGAGGCGTTCCGTAGGGTGGCGTCCGTGATGCTGGAGTTCAGCGGGCCCGTCTTCCGGTGGCAGGGCCCCGCGCCCCACCACTTCGTGTCCGTGCCCGAGGACGACTGCGAGTCGCTGGCGGAGACGTCGGCGCTGGTCAGCTACGGCTGGGGGATGATCCCGGTGACCGTGGCGATCGGCCGGTCGGAGTGGACGACGGCGCTGTGGCCCAAGGACGGCGGCTACATCGTGCCGCTCCGGCTCGACGTACGCCGCCGCGAGGGCATCGACGTCGGCGACGTCGTCGACATCCGGCTGACCGTCGACGTGTGACGTCTCCTGTCGCCAGGGGTGTCGAGCTCCGCGAGGTCGCCGACGAGGTCCGCGAGGAGGTGCTCTCGCTGACGCGGCGAGGGCGTTCGACTCAGCCGAGTGCCGCGGAGACCACCTCGCGGGCCGCCTCCTGCACCTCGGCGAGATGGTCGGGCCCGCGGAACGACTCGGCATAGATCTTGTAGACGTCCTCGGTGCCGCTCGGACGGGCCGCGAACCACGCGCTCTCGGTGGTCACCTTGAGCCCGCCGATCCTGGCGCCGTTGCCGGGCGCCTCGGTGAGCTTGGCGACGATCGGCTCGCCGGCCAGCTCGGTGGCGCCCACGTCGTCGGGCGACAGGGCGGAGAGCCTGGCCTTCTGCTCCCGACTCGCCGGGGCGTCGACCCGGGCGTACGCCGGGTCGCCGTGCGTCTCGACCAGCTCGGCGTAGTGCTTGCTCGGGCTCCGCCCGGTCGTCGCCAGGATCTCGGAGGCGAGCAGGCAGAGCAGGATCCCGTCCTTGTCGGTGGTCCAGGTCGAGCCGTCGCGGCGCAGGAACGACGCGCCCGCGGACTCCTCGCCGCCGAAGCCGAATGAGCCGTCGATCAGGCCGGGCACGAACCACTTGAACCCGACCGGCACCTCCACCAGCGCCTTGCCGAGGTCGGTCGCGACCCGGTCGATCATCGAGCTCGACACCAGCGTCTTGCCGATCCGCGCCGCGGCCGGCCAGTCCGGACGCCCACCCCCGAAGAGGTAGCCGATCGCGACCGCCAGGAAGTGGTTGGGGTTCATCAGCCCGGCGTCCGGCGTGATGATGCCGTGCCGGTCGGAGTCGGCGTCGTTGCCGGTCGCGATCTGGTAGGCGTCCTTGTGCCCGATCAGCGAGGCCATCGCGTACGGCGACGAGCAGTCCATCCGGATCCTGCCGTCCCAGTCGAGGGTCATGAACCGCCAGGTCGGGTCGACCAGGGGGTTGACCACGGTCAGGTCGAGCCCGTGGCGCTCCGCGATCGCGCCCCAGTAGTCGACACTCGCGCCACCGAGCGGATCGGCACCGATCCGGACCCCGGCCCTCCGGATCGCCTCGACGTCGACCACGGTGGGGAGGTCGTCGACGTACGTGCCCAGGAAGTCGTACGACGGGCACCGCGCTCGGGCGCGGGAGAACGCGATGCGGTGGACGCCCTCGAGGTTGCCCCGGATCAGCTCGTTGGCCCGCTCGGCGATCACCCGCGTGGCATCGGTGTCGGCCGGTCCGCCGTGGGGCGGGTTGTACTTGAAGCCGCCGTCGCTCGGCGGGTTGTGCGACGGCGTGACCACGATGCCGTCGGCGAGCCCGCTCCCGGTGGTCCGGCCGCCGTTGGCGCGGATGATCGCGTGCGAGACCGCCGGGGTCGGCGTGTAGCGATCGGCCGAGTCGACCAGCACCGTCACGTCGTTGGCGACGAGCACCTCGATCGCGGTCGCCCAGGCCGGCTCGGAGAGCCCGTGGGTGTCGCGGCCGAGGAACAGCGGGCCGTCGTACCCCTGCTCCTTCCGGTAGTCGCAGATCGCCTGCGTCGTCGCCGCGATGTGCTCCTCGTTGAACGCCGTCCGGAGGCTGCTGCCGCGGTGGCCGCTGGTGCCGAAGGCGACCTGCTGGTCGACGTCGTCGGGGTCCGGCTCGAGCGTGTAGTACGCCGTGACGAGGTGCGCGACGTCCACGAGGTCGGACGGCTGGGCGGGAGTTCCTGCACGCGGGTCGGCCATGGCGCCCATCCTGCCGCGCCCGGCGGCGCGTGGGGAGGGCTCCCCTAGAGTCGTCCGGTGCCCGATGAGCTCGTGACGACCGTGGACGGTGAGGACGTCGTGGTCCGGTACGCCGACCCGGAGCACCGGGCTCACCACGTCACCGTCTGGGCGCACCTCAGGCTCGGTGACACCTCGCTCGCCCGGGTCGAGGGCGGCTGGGAGGTGCGGCTCACCGACCTGCCGGTCGACCGGCTGGAGTACCTGCTCGACGTCGACGGCCACCTGGGGCCCGACCCCGGCAACCCCCACGTCGCACCGGGGCCGTTCGGCGACCACTCGTGGGTCGCGCTCCCGGGCTACCGGGAGCCCGGGTGGCTCTCCCTCGAGTCGCTGCCCGGCGAGCGGGCCACCCTCACCCTGTCGC
>JBAUWD010000186.1:0-6673 GCA_049583575.1 Nocardioides sp. | reverse complement strand
GGCGAACGCCCGGCCGGCGGTCGTCGCGGTCCGGAACCCGCCGCGGGTGACCGTGTAGACGGTCTGCTCGGCCTGCTTGCGGAGGCCGACCCGATCGAGCAGCTCGCTCTGCGCGAGCCGGTTCATGGCCGCGACGGCGAAGCCGATGGGGTCGCGGGACTCACCGCTGGCGACGCCGTTGCGGCCGCCGGGTCGGCGGAGGTTCTTGGCGAGGGACATGGCCTCAATGTAACTCGGAGTTACACTTTCCGGCCATCCGGGTGGCGGGTGCTCCCGGTCACAGCCGGCGGGGGCCGGGATCCCTACGATCTGTCGCATGCCGCTCGACCACGCCGCGCCGGACCATGCGCCGTACGGACCTCTCCCGGAGGGCGGCACGGTCCGCCCCATCGTGCGCTGGGGCAGCGACGTCATGCACCACGCCAACGCGCCCGTCACGTCGTACGACGACGACCTGCGGGCCCTGGTGGCCGACATGGTCGCCACGATGTACGCCGCCGACGGGGTCGGTCTGGCCGCGTGTCAGATCGGGGTCGACCTCGCGGTGTTCTGCTTCCACTGCCACGACTCGACCGGCGAGTACACCGCGGGTGTCGTCTGCAACCCCGTCGTCACCCTGCCCGAGGGCCGCGACCGGCGGCTCGACGAGGAGGACGAGGGCTGCCTCTCCCTGCCCGGCGCCTACGTGCCGCTGGCGCGCCCCGACACCGCGACCGTCGACGGCTTCGGCCTCGACGGCGCGCCGGTGACGTTCACCGGCGACGGCATGCTGGCGCGGTGCCTCCAGCACGAGGCCGACCACACCCGCGGGACGGTCTTCGGCGACCGCCTGTCGACCCGCTGGCGCAAGAAGCTCCAGAAGGCGCACGAGAAGTCCGCCGACCACTACCCCGCCGACTGGCCGGCCACGGCCCAGGCCGGGTCGTCCGCCTGAGGGGTTGTTCTGGTGGCCTCTCAGGCGGACGACCCGGAAGGTGTCACCGGCGGGCGGTGACGTAGCAGGCCACTGCCGTCGCTGCAGCGACGTTGAGGGAGTCGATGCCCTCGCGCATCGCGATCACCGCGCGGCGGTCGGCGGTGTGCTCCCAGCGGGCGGAGAGGCCGTGGCCCTCCGACCCGAGCACCAGCGCCACCCGCTCCAGCCCGGCGACGGCGTCCTCGACCGGCACGGCGTCCGGCGCCAGGGTCAGCGCCACGGTGGTGAAGCCGCGGTCGCCCAGGTCGGGGAGGGCGTCGTACCAGTCCGGGAGGCGGGTCCAAGGCGTGCTGAAGACCGCTCCCATGCCCACCTTCACCGCCCGCCGGTAGAGCGGGTCGGCACAGCGTGGCGCCAGCAGTACGGCGTCGAAGCCGAAGGCCGCTCCGCAGCGGAAGATCGCGCCGACGTTGGTGTGGTCGACCACGTCCTCGAGCACGAGGACCTGCCGCGCTCCGTCGAGCACGTCGTCGAGACTCGGCAGCGCACGCCGCTCCAGCGAGGCGAGCGCACCGCGGTGGACGTGGAAGCCGGTCACCTCCTCGGCCAGCCGCTCACCGACCACGTAGCAGGGGGCGTCCGACGGGTCGAGCACGTCGGCGAGGCCGTCCAGCCAGCGCGGGGCCATCAGGAACGACCGCGGCGTGAAGCCCGCCTCGACGGCGCGTCGTACGACCTTCGCGCCCTCGGCCAGGAAGAGCCCGTGCTCGGCCTCGAGGTGCGCCCGGAGCTGGACGTCGCGGAGGTCGCGGTAGTCGGCGAGCCGGGGGTCGTCCGCGTCGACGACCTCGATCAGCTCGGCCATGCCCCGAAGTGTTGCGGATGAGCGACGGCGACGACCTCACCGACCACGATCACCGCGGGCGGGCGTACGGCGTGCCGGTCGAGGTCCGCGGTGAGGTCGCCGAGCCGCGAGAGCACCGTCCGCTCCCCCGGCATCGACCCGTCGCACACCACGGCCACCGGGGTGGTCGGCGGCCGGCCGGCCAGCAACAGCGCATCCGCGATCACCGGGGCGTTCTCGACCGCCATCATCAGCAGGAGCGTGCCGCGCAGTCGCCCGACCGCGTCCCAGTCGACCAGCGACTCCGCATGGCCGGGCGGCAGGTGCCCGGAAACCACCGTGAACTCGTGGGCGACTCCGCGATGGGTGACCGGGATCCCGGCCACGGCGGGCACCGCGAGGGGGCTGGAGAGGCCCGGGATCACCTGCACCGCGACCCCGGCCTCCCGGCAGACCTCGATCTCTTCGAAGCCCCGTCCGAACACGAAGCTGTCGCCGCCCTTGAACCGGACGACGCGCTGGCCGGCGAGGGCGCGCTCGACGATCAGCCGGTTGATCTCCTCCTGTCGCGCCGAGCGCCCGCGCGGGAGCTTCGCGACGTCGACCACCTCGGTGGTCGCCGGGAGGTCGCCGAGCAGCTCGCGCGGGGCGAGCCGGTCGGCCACCACGACGTCGGCCTCCATCAGCGCCCGGCGACCCGCCACCGAGATCAGGTCGGGATGACCGGGTCCTCCGCCGACCAGCGTCACCCCGGGGACGGAGGCCCGCCGCTCGCTCGCCGCGATCGTCCCCTCGTGCAGCCCGGTGACGATGGCGTCGCGCACCGCAGCCGTACGACGTGGCTCCCGCCGGCCCAGCACCGCCACGGTCAACCCGTCGTACCGCCCGACGGCCGGCGTCCACGCCGAGGCGCTGGTGCCGTCGTCGGCGCGGACGCAGAAGATGCGGGCCGCCTCGCAGGCCTTCGACACCTGCTCGTTGACGACGGTGTCGTCGGTGGCGGCCAGGACGTACCACGTCTCCTCGAGGTCCTCGTCGGAGAAGCACCGCGCCATCCAGGTCACCTCACCGGCCAGCACCTGTCCCTCGATCGCCGGCGTCACCTCCGGCGACACGATCACGACCTCGGCGCCGGCGGCCAGCAGACCGGGCACGCGACGCTGCGCCACGTGACCGCCGCCGACGACCAGCACGCGCCGTCCCGAGAGCCGCAGGCCCGAGGGGTACGGCGGGTGTTCGGTCACCGGTCCATCCTCCGCGCGCCCGCGCGCTCGTCGTACCGGCGACCACGCATCGGACCAGGTCGCGGTGGGTACGTTGGGTCTCGACATGCTCGACCACCGGCGGACACCCGCTCGACCCAGGAGTGCCGATGAGCCTCGACCGACCCGTGAAGCCCGACCCCTACGACCTGCTGCCGCAGGTGCCGTCGTTCACCGTCACCAGTGACGACGTCACCGACGGCCAGCCGCTCAAGGACGACCAGGTCGCCGACGGCGGCAACACCTCGCCCCAGCTGGCGTGGACCGGCGCGCCGGAGGGCACGAAGAGCTACACGGTCACCTGCTACGACCCCGATGCCCCGACGCCGAGCGGCTTCTGGCACTGGGCGCTGGTCGACCTGCCCGCCGACGTGACGTCCCTCGGGACCGGAGCCGGCGCCGAGGGTGCCGACCTCCCGGGCAGCGCGTTCATGCTCCGCAACGACGGCGGCACCCAGGCGTTCATGGGTGCCGCCCCGCCCGCCGGCGACCAGGTGCACCGCTACTACTTCGTCGTCCACGCGGTCTCCGAGGACACGCTGGGCATCGACGACAGCGCGTCCAACGCGGTGATGAGCTTCAACCTGGCCTTCAAGACCGCCGGGCGCGCCATCATCAAGGGCACCTACCAGCACTGACCCGGGGCGGGGCGTCGACCCCGGTTGCCTGTTCGTCCCCGGTCGGCGAGACTGTTCGACCCACAACCCCAGAGCCGCACGCCGTCACACCCCCGCCTCTCATGAGGAGCGGGGTGATCGTCGTGCGCACTCATGCGGTGAGCCGGAGAAGGGAGGAGCGTTGCTGTCGCTGTACGCCGCCGTGGCCGGGCGCTCGTTCCGGCGCTACAGCACCTACACCGCCGCGACCCTGGCGGGGATCTTCACCAACTCGGTCTTCGGCCTGATCTACTCGTTCGCCTACCTCGCCCTCTGGGACCAGGCCCCTCATGCGGGCGGCTACGACTCGACCGACGCCGTCACCTACGTCTGGCTCGGCCAGGCTCTGCTGATGACGGTGGCCCTGTGGGGCGGGGGCACCACCGACGACCTCGCCGAGAGGATCCGCACCGGCGACGTCGCCATCGACCTCTACCGACCCGCCGGACTGGTCGGCTGGTACCTCGCCGGCGACCTCGGGCGCGCGTCGTACCACCTGCTGACCCGCGGGGTGGGGCCGACGCTCATCGGGCTCGTGTTCTTCCACATCCGGCTGCCGTCCGATCCGCTCGACGCGGTGGCCTTCGCCGTCAGCATCGCGCTCGCGGTGGTGGTGAGCTTCGGGCTGCGCTTCGTCGTCGCCTCGTCGGCGTTCTGGATGCTGGACGCCAGCGGCACGCGCTTCCTCAGCGGCGCCTTCGCGATCTTCTTCAGCGGGATGATGCTGCCTCTGGTGCTGTTCCCCGGCTGGCTCGGCACCGTCGCCCGGGCGCTGCCGTGGTCGGCGTTCATCCAGGTGCCGAACGACATCTGGCTCGGCAAGTACGACGGCTGGGCACTGCTCGGGGCCCTGGGCTTCCAGCTGCTCTGGGTCGTGCTCCTCCTGGGCCTGTGCGAGCTGGTGCTGCACGCAGCGACCCGCAAGGTGGTGGTGCAGGGTGGCTGACTCCGCGAGTACGACGCCGGGGTGGACCTTCGCGATCCGCAGCTACGTCGACATCGCGAACCTCTGGGTGCGGGCGTCCCTGGCCTATCCCGCCTCGTTCGTGCTGATGACCATCAGCGGGTTCGTGATCACCGGGCTCGACTTCGTCGGTCTGTGGCTGATGTTCGCCCACCTCGACGCGCTCGGCGGCTTCACGCTGGTACAGATCGCGCTGCTGTACGGAGCCAGCGGCGTCGGGCTGAGGATCGCGGACCTGCTCATCGGCAGCGTCGAGCAGATCGGTCTCCACGTACGGACCGGGCGGCTCGACCAGATGCTGACGAAGCCCGTCCCGCTGCTGGTCCAGGTCTGCGCCGACAACTTCTCGATCCGGCGCTTCGGCCAGATCAGCCAGGCCGTGATCGTCTTCGCGGTCGGCTGCTCAGCGGTGGACTGGACGGCGCCACGCATCCTGGTGGCGGCGTCGATGGTCGTCAGCTCCGGCGTGATCTTCTTCGGGCTCTTCGTGGCGTTCTCGTGCGTCCAGTTCTGGACCACCGACTCCAGCGAGTTCGCGAACGCGTTCACCTACGGAGGCAACACCATCACCCAGTACCCGCTGGCCATCTACCCCAAGGAGCTCACCAAGGGGCTCACGTTCCTGCTCCCGATCGCCTTCGTGAACTGGTACCCCTGCCTCTACCTCCTCGGCCGCGCCGACCCGTTCGGGCTGCCCGCCGGGCTGCAGTTCTGCTCGCCGGTCGCCGCCGTGGTCGTGCTCACGGGAGCACTGCTCGCCTGGCGCACCGGCCTGCGCCACTACACCTCGACCGGGAGCTGAGGTGGTCGGGAGGTACTCCGGCACGCCGGGCCGGACGGAAGGGTCACCGTGGCACTGATCGAGGTGGAGGCGCTCGAGCGCACCTTCGCCGTCAAGAGGCGGCCGGAGGGCAGGCGCCTGGAGGGCAGGCGTCTCGACGGCAGGCGGCGGACGACGACCGAGGTGCGGGCGGTCCGTGACCTCAGCTTCGCGATCGACGGCGGCGAGATGGTCGGCTACATCGGGCCGAACGGGGCCGGCAAGTCCACGACGATCAAGATGCTCACCGGCATCCTGGTGCCGACCGCGGGCCGGATCCGCGTGGCCGGGCTGGAACCGAGCCGGCAGCGCACCGAGCTGGCCCGGCGGATCGGGGTGGTGTTCGGTCAGCGCACGACCCTGTGGTGGGACCTGCCCCTGCGTGACTCCTTCGCGCTGCTCCAGAAGCTGTACCGGGTGGATCCGGCACGGCACCGGCGCAACCTGGAGGAGTACGTCGAGCTGCTCGACCTCGGCGACCTGCTCGACACGCCCGTCCGGCAGCTGAGCCTCGGTCAGCGGATGCGCGGCGACATCACGGCCGCGCTCCTGCACGAGCCGGAGATCCTCTACCTCGACGAGCCCACGATCGGGCTCGACGTGGTGAGCAAGGGCCGGCTGCGCGACTTCCTGCGCACCCTCAACGCCGAGCGCGGGACCACCCTGCTGCTCACCACGCACGACCTGCAGGACATCGAGGCGCTCTGTCGCCGGGTGATCGTGATCGACCACGGCACCGCGGTCTTCGACGGCCCGCTGACCGACCTGCACCGGCGTGGTGGTTCGAGCCGCACGCTGGTGGTCGACCTGGTGGACGAGGCACCACCGATCGAGGTCGACGGCGCGGTCACCCGCAGGGTCGAAGGCCCACGGCAGTGGCTCAGCTTCCCCGCCGACGCCAGCGCGGCCCCGATCGTGGCGGCCGTCGCTGCGTCGTACGACGTGGCCGACCTGTCGATCCACGAGCCCGACATCGAGGACGTGATCCGTCAGATCTACGCCGGCGGCTGACGCCTCGCCCGATTGACGGGCCGTCGCTCGCTCGATTCGTCGTTCGAGCTCGTCCGGCCCTTTTCTTGACTGATTCCAGAAAACGCGCCAGGGTAGGAGCGATGCCTCTCCACCCTCCCCCACAGCCTCCCCCACCGCCGCCCGCGGAGGCGCTCCGCGGGCGCGGGCTGCGGGTGACCCGGCCGCGGGTCGCCGTACTC
>JBAUWD010000185.1:0-3416 GCA_049583575.1 Nocardioides sp. | reverse complement strand
GTCGAACCGTTGCGTCGCGCACAGCTGAGCACGCTCCACCGGGGCTCGGGCGGGCCGGCCGGGCGGCCGCTAGGGTGGTGCCCGGTGTGCCGGGAAGTCTGGTCGGCTGCGTAGCCGTCGACCCCAGGAGCCAACGTGCACGACGTCGCACCCTTCGCGCTGGTGGTCGCCGTCGCCGCTCTCGCCCTGCTCGCCGCGGCCGGGTCCAGCCGCCTCGCGGAGTGGATCCGCATCCCCGCCCCGGCGATCTTCCTGGTCGCGGCCTCGCTGTGCGCCGAGCTGTTCCCGCACCTCGGCTCGCTCTCGATCCGCGCCGACCAGCGGATCGTGACCGTGGCCCTGGTGCTGATCCTGTTCGACGGCGGCATGCACATCGGGCTGACGAGGTTCCGGCCCGTGGCCGGGGCCGTGATGTGGCTGGGCGTGGCGGGCACGTTCGTCACCACCGGAGCGCTCGCCGTGTTCGCCCACCTGATCTTCGGCTTCGACTGGCGTGCCGCACTCCTGGTCGGGACCGCACTCGCGCCCACCGACCCGGCCGTGGTCTTCTCCGTGCTCGGGCGACGAGAGGTGACCGGCCACACCGGGACCCTGCTCGAGGGGGAGTCGGGCGCCAACGACCCCGTCGGGGTCGCGCTGATGCTCGCCATCCTCGGGACCACGGGCGGCGGCTGGAGCGCGGTGGCGCACGGCACGGGTGAGTTCGCGCTGCAGATGGTGCTGGGCGTCGCCTTCGGCATCGGCGGCGGGCTCAGCCTGCGGTGGCTCCTGTGCCACGTGGCGCTCCCCAACGAGGCGCTGTACCCGTTGCGGACGGTCGCGTTCGCGCTCCTCGTGTACGGCGTCACGACGCTCGCGCACGGGTCCGGCTTCATGGCCGTGCTGCTCGCCGGCATCCTCGTCGGCGACACGCGCGCGCCGTACAAGCGGGAGATCGAGCGCTTCGCCTCCGCCAGCGGGAGTCTGGGCGAGATCGTGGCCTTCACCGTGCTCGGCCTCTCGATCCCGCTCTCCGAGGCGTTCGGACACGGCCGCGGCTGGACCGGCCTCGGGCTCGCGGCCCTGCTGTTCCTCGTCGTCCGGCCGGTGTGCGTCGGGCTGCTGATCGCGCCGGTCCGGCTCCGTCGCGGCGAGCGCGCGTTCGTCCTCTGGGCCGGCCTGAAGGGGGCCGTGCCGATCCTGCTGGGCACCTACGTGCTCGCCGAAGGCGTTGCCGGCGCCAGCCGGATCTACGGCGTGATCTTCGTCGTGGTGCTGGCCTCCGTGGTCGTGCAGGGCGGACTGGTGCCGACCCTGGCGCGACTGTGGCACGTGCGGATGCGGGTCGTCGAGCCCGAGCCGTGGGCGCTCGGCATGCGGTTCCGCGACGAGCCCGAGGGGCTGCACCGCTTCGTCGTCGGACGCGGCTCGACCGCCGACGGATCGGAGATCGGCGAGCTGCCGCTCGAGGAGGACGCGTGGATCAGCATGGTCAGTCGGGGGGGACGTCTGGTGCAGGTGCGGGGCAAGACGGTGCTCTCCGCGGGGGACGAGGTGCTGGCGCTGGCCTCGGACCACACGCTGATCGCGGACCTCTTCGCGACCCCGTGACTCAGACCCGCTCGGCCGCCTCACGGATCAGCCGGGCGGTGTCGTCGACGCGGCTGAACTGGGGCCAGTGGCCGCTGTGGAGGTCTACGTAGAGCACGTTGCGGAGCCGGGCCATCTCCTCCGTACCGGACTCACCGGCGTCGGTCCACTCCTTCAACTGCGCCGCGTCGTACTCCGCCGTCACCATCGTGACGGGCAGGTCGTAGAGCGCGTCATGCCCGAAAGAGAGGCCGTCGGTCACCGCATGGAGCGGTGACGGGACCGACCCGGCGCGGATCCGTGCCCGCAGGTCGTCGTCGAGGTCGGCCACCATCTCGTCGTCGAAGAAGTCCCACGCGGGGAGCGGCACGTCGCTCCCCACGACCGGGAACATCGACGCGGACTCGTCGGGGATGCCCGGCTCGCTGGCGAGGAAGACCACGCCCACGACCCGGTCGGGGCGAGCGTCCGCAGCGGCCCAGGAGAGCACGCCGCCCATCGAGTGGCCCACGAGGAGCACGGGGCCGTCGCCGTCGACCGCGTCGATGGCGGCGACCACCGCATCGACGTGGTCGCGTCTGCTGACGCCGGCGCGGTCGGCGTCGCGCGACTCCATGCCGGGCAGCGTGAGCGGGTGGGTGCGGTGTCCGGCGGCTTCGAGGAGGGGGGTCACGGCGTCCCACGACGACGCGGTCAGCCACAGGCCCGGAACGAGGATGATGTCCATGCCGCCACGCTAGGCGAGGCCGCCGACAGTCACCGGACGACCGCGGTGGCGCGGCGGTCTCAGCGAGCGCGCTTGGAGCGACGCAGCAGGGCCTGTGCCCCCTCGACGTAGAGGTCGACCCCGAACGTGTAGTAGGCGCGCTCGTCGTCGCAGTCGGTGAGGGGCAACGCCGCCGCCCGCACGTGGGGATAGCGGTCGGCGGGGAGCTGCTCGATGTGGGTCCGCTTCTCGGCCAGCAGCGCGTCGCGCTCGGCGAGCGCCGTCTCGCTCTCGGCGCCGGGGCGCTGGGTGACGAGCATCATCGCCGTCTGCAGCCCCATGCGGGCGAGGTCGGCCGCCTGCTGCCGCGTGAAGCCGGCATCCTCGAGCAGGGTCAGGGTGAACTCCGTGAGCCGCAGGCCGGGTTCGGCGACCAGGATGCGCGGGAACACCAGCTCCGCCGCTGCGGGGTGACGCGACAGACCGGCGACCAGCGCCTCGACCACGCCACGCAGCTGGACCGACCAGGAGCCGGTCGACGGCGGCGGGTCGACCCCCTCGAGGAGGGCGTCGCCCATCGCGGCGAGCAGCTCGTCCTTGTTCGCGACGTGCCAGTAGAGCGCCATCGGGGTGACGCCGAACTCCTGGGCGAGGCGCCGGATCGTCACCGCATCGGGTCCGTCGGCGTCCATCACCGTCAGGGCGCGCTCCACGATGGCCGCCCGGCTGAGGTCGCCCTTGGTCGCGGTCGCGGTTCGTGGGGTCACCTCGAGAACTATACACCATAAGGCTTGACAACTATACGTCGTAGAGGTTTTCCTGTACGGCATACATGTACGACGTACAGGAGACGACATGACCAAGAACCGCTGGGCTCTCGTGGCGGTGGCCCTGGCCACCTTCATGACCTACCTCGACAACAACATCGTCAACGTGGCGATCCCCGACATCCAGCGGGAGCTGGGCCTCTCGACGGCCGGCATCGAGTGGGTGGTGAGTGGCTACATCCTCACGTTCGCCGGCCTGCTGCTCGTCGGCGGCCGGCTCGCCGACGCCTTCGGCCGGCGCCGTCTCCTCCTGATCGGGCTCGCGGTGTTCACGGCGTCGTCGCTGTTCGCCGGGCTCGCCGGCGGTGCCGCGA
>JBAUWD010000184.1:0-2386 GCA_049583575.1 Nocardioides sp. | reverse complement strand
ACCTGCAACAGCTCGCGTCCGTCCGCACCCACCAGCGCCGCGGCAGCCTGTTGCGCTGGATGATGCTGGGCTTCCTCGTCCCGACCGGTCTCGCGGCCTGGCTGCTGGGCGGCGCCTCACCGGTCGTCTCCGGCTGGGGCGGCCGCCGGGTCCGGACCGGCCCGGTCGCGATCGGTCTGCAGGTGCTGCTCGTGGTCTGCTCGGTCGTCCTGCTGGTCCAGGTCTTCCTGACCGGCGACTCCGGCGCCCGCGCGATCTGGGGGACGTAGGACGTGCCCCAGTACCCGGGACCAGTACCCGGGACTAGTACCCGGGATCCGACCGCGCCACCAGGAGCCGCCGGAACGACTCGACGCGATCGGGGTCGGCCTCGCCGCGCGCCACCGCCTCGTCGAGGCCGCACTCGGGCTCGTCGGCGCCGTGCGTGCAGCCCCGCGGACAGTCCTCGGTCATCTCGTCGAGGTCTGGGAAGGCCTCGATCAGGTCCTCGGGTCGTACGTGAGCGAGCCCGAACGACCGGATCCCCGGGGTGTCGATGATCCAGCCGGCGTCGTCCGGCAGCGCCAGCATCAGGGCCGACGTCGAGGTGTGGCGACCGCGCCCGGTCACGGCGTTCACCACGCCCACGTCGCGGCGCGCCGCCGGGATCAGCGCGTTCACCAGCGTCGACTTGCCGACGCCGCTGTGACCGACCAGGACGCTGGTGCGACCCGCCAGGCGGTCGCGCAGCTCGCCGAGGTTGCCGCCCCGCCGGGTCACCACCCACGGCACGCCGAGCGAGCGGTACGTCGACAGCAGCGTCTCGGGGTCGGCGAGGTCGGCCTTGGTGAGGCACAGCAGCGGCTTCATCCGCGCGTCGTACGCCGCGACCAGCGCGCGGTCGATCAGGCGCGGTCGGGGCTCGGGGTCGGCCAGCGAGGTGACCACGACGAGCTGGTCCGCGTTGGCGACCAGCACCCGCTCGACGGGGTCGTCGTCGTCGGCGGTCCGGCGCAGCACCGTCGTGCGCTCCCGTACCTCGACGATGCGCGCCAGCGCGCCGTCCTCGCCGCTGACGTCGCCGACCACGCGGACCCGGTCGCCGACGACCACCCCCTTGCGCCCCAGCGGCCGGGCCTTGATCGCCCAGACCGTGACGCCGTCCACGAGGAGCGTCAAGCGGCCACGGTCGACCGTCGTCACGACCCCCTCGACCGCGTCGTCGTACCGCGGTCGCTCCTTGGTGCGCGGGCGGGTGTGCCGGCGCGGGCGCTCGTAGTGCTCGTGGTCGTGCTCGTCGTACCGACCGGACGTCACGCCGCGTCCACGAGGTCGGCCCACAGGCGGGGGAAGTCCGGGAACGTCTTGCCGGTGGCGGCGACGTCGTCGACCTCGACGCCCTCGACCACGGAGCCGAGCACTGCGCCGGCGTGGGCCATCCGGTGGTCTGCGTAGCTGCGGAACAGCCCGCCGTGCAGGGTCGCGGGCCGGAGCTCGAGGCCGTCGGCCCGCTCGGTGACGTCTGCGCCGAGGGCCGTGAGCTCGGACGCCAGCGCCGACAGGCGGTCGGTCTCGTGGCCGCGGACGTGCGCGATCCCGCGGAGGTACGACGGTCCCTCGGCCAGGGCGCAGAGCGCGGCGAGGACCGGGGTCAGCTCCCCGACGTCGTGGAGGTCGGCGTCCAGGCCTCGGAGGTGACCGGTCCCGCTCACGGTGAGGCCGCGGTCGCCGAGGTCGACCGCGCAGCCCATCCGGGCCAGGAGGTCGCGGAGCGCGTCGCCGGCCTGGGTGGTCGAGCGGGGCCAGTCGTGCACGGTGACCGACCCGCCCGTGGTCGCGGCGAGCGCGAGGAACGGGGCGGCGTTGGAGAGATCCGGCTCGATCAGGTGGTCGACCGCACGGACCGGTCCGGGTGTGACGCGCCACCGGCTCGGCTCGGCGTCGTCGACCTCGACACCGTGTGAGCGCAGCATGGCGACGGTCATGTCGATGTGGGGCTGCGACGGCACCGGCTTGCCGTCGTGGACCACGTCGACGCCGTGGTCGAACCGAGCACCCGCCAGCAGCAGCGCCGACACGAACTGGCTCGATCCCGACGCGTCCAGCACGACCTTCCCGCCGGGCACCCGGCCGGCGCCGTGGACCGTGAACGGGAGCGCATCACCGTCGATGTGGAGGCCGAGCGCGCGCAGGGCCCGCAGGATCTCGCCCATCGGCCGGGTGCGCATGTGTGGGTCGCCGTCGAAGGCGACCGGTCCGTGCGCGAGTCCCGCCACCGGGGGCACGAAGCGGGTCACCGTGCCGGCCAGGCCACAGTCGACCGACACGCCGCCGCGCATCGTCGCCGGCTCCACGCGCCAGTCTCCACCGGCGGTGTCGATGCGGGCGCCGAGGGCGGCCAGCGCCC
>JBAUWD010000183.1:0-2813 GCA_049583575.1 Nocardioides sp. | reverse complement strand
GGTGAACGGCGCGCCGTACACCAGGTCGACCGGCGTTCCACGCGCGGGCAGCGCGTCCTTGCCGCCACCGGCGGGCCGGGTGCCGTACATCATCAGCGGCACGATCGGCGCACCGCTCACGAGGGCGAGGTACGCCGCGCCGTTGCGGAAGCGCACGAGGTCGCCGGCGCCACGGTTGCCTTCGGGGAAGATCCCCACGACGCCGCCGTGCTCCAGCACGTGCAGGCACGCGCGGACGGCGCCGAGGTCGGTGTGCTGGCGGTCGAGCGGGAGCTGGCCGCAGATCCGCAGGAAGGCGCCGAGGCGCCCCTCGAACATCTCCCGCTTGGTCAGCGCGTGCACCGGGCGCGGCCCGAAGATCGCCAGCAGCGGGCCGTCGATGACGCCGGTGTGGTTGGCGGCCACGATCACCGGGCCCTGCGGCGGGACGTGTCCGGTGCCGTGCTCGCGCACGTCGTACCGTCGGCGGATGAGCCACCGGCTCGCCGGCCGTCCGCCGTGCAGGAGCCAGGTCGGAGGGTGCCGCCGGGTGGGCGTGGAACGTCTCACCGCGCGGCCTCGACCAGCCCGACGATGAGGTCGACGACCTCGTCCAGGGTGTACGGCGTGGTGTCCAGGTGGATCGCGCCCGCGGCCATGGTGAGGGGCGAGGCGAGTCGGGTCGAGTCGATGTGGTCGCGGGCGAGCAGCGACGACTGGGTCGCGCCGAGGTCGGAGCCGCCCTCCTCGGCGCTCCGACGGGCGGCCCGGGCGGCCGGGTCCGCGGTGAGGTAGACCTTCACGTCGGCGTCCGGCGCCACCACCGAGCCGATGTCGCGACCCTCGACGACGATGCCGCCACCGTCGATGGCCCGTCGCTGCAGCTCGAGCAGCCGCGCGCGCACCTGCGGCACCGCGCTCACCGCGCTCACCGCGTCGGTGACCTCGGGGGTCCGGATCGCGGCGGCCACGTCGACGTCGTCGACGGTGATCGTGGGAGCCATCGGGTCGGTGCCCGACCCGATCACCGGCTCGCCGCAGCGCGCGGCGACCGCGTCGGAGTCGTCGACGGGGACGTCCTGCCGCAGCATCCACCAGGTCATCGCCCGGTACATCGCACCCGTGTCGAGGTAGCGCAGACCGAGGCGTCGAGCGACCTGGCGCGAGGTGCTCGACTTGCCGGAGCCGGAGGGTCCGTCGATCGCCACCACCACGCCGGTGCGGGTGCGAGCGCTCACGAGAACCTGTCCTGACGAATGGGTGGGGTGGACGGCCGGGACCGGCCACCGGCGGTGCCGGAGCCGTCGTACCGGGCCGGGCGAGGCCCCAGCCTACCGGCGCCGGGGCGACCGGGCGGATTCGGCGGCGCCTCCGGCGAATCCCCGGGGAAGTGTCGAAATCCGGGTCCCCCGTTCGATGTAGGGGTGTCCACCTGACGCACCCACCCGGAAGGACCGAGATGACCCCCATCGACCGCCGCCGCCTCGCGCTCTACGCCCTGTGTGCGGGCGTCCTGATGATCGTGCTCGACGCCACGATCGTGAACGTCGCGCTGCCGAGCATCGCCGTCGACCTCGGCTTCTCGCCGACCGACCTCAGCTGGGTCGTCAACGCCTACCTCGTCGCCTTCGGCGGGCTGCTCCTCCTGGCCGGTCGTCTCGGTGACCTGGTCGGGCAGCGTCGGGTCTTCCTCTGGGGCCTGACCGGGTTCGTGATCTCGTCGCTGGCCTGCGCCCTCGCCGTCGCTCCCTGGATGCTGGTGGTCGCCCGCCTCGCGCAGGGAGTCGGCGGAGCGATGACCTCGGCGGTCGTCCTCGGCATGATCGTCTCCCTGTTCCCCGACCCGCACGAGCGGGCGAAGGCGATCGGCGTCTACGGCTTCGTCGCCTCGGCCGGCGGCAGCATCGGGCTGCTCGCCGGAGGCGTCCTCACCTCTGCCCTGGACTGGCGCTGGATCTTCCTGGTGAACCTCCCGGTCGGCCTGGCGACCGGGGCGGCCACCCTGCGGTACGTCGACCCCGACGTACCCCCGAACGCCGGCGCCCGCGCCGACACGGCGAGCGCGGTCCTGCTGACGGCCGGCCTGATGTCGGGCGTCTACACGATCGTCGAGTCCGCCCACCGGGCCGCCGCGGCCACTCTGCTCACGGCCGGGGCCTCGGTCGTGCTGCTCATCGTCTTCGTGGTCCGGCAGACGCGGATCGCCGCGCCGCTCCTGCCGCTGCGGGTCTTCCGCTCGCGGCTCGTCACCGCAGCCAACGTCGTCACGGGGCTGCTCGTCGTGGGCATGTTCGGGACGTTCTTCCTCGGCTCGCTGTACCTCCAGGAGGTGCGTGGCTACGGACCGCTCCAGATCGGGCTCGCGTTCCTGCCCGCGACCGTCGTGATGGGCGTGATGTCGCTGCGACTCGCCGCCGAGGTGACCCGGCGACTCGGCGACCACCCGACGCTGGTGCTCGGCCTGGCGCTCCTCACCGCCGGACTGGTCCTGCTGGCCCGGATACCCGTCCACGGGTCGTACGCCGTCGACGTGGCGCCCGCGATGGTGCTGACCGGGCTCGGCGCCGGCCTCGGCTTCCCGGCCCTGACCGGACTGGCGATGTCGAGCGCGACGCCCGAGGACTCCGGGGTGGTCTCCGGCCTCTACAACACCACGGTCCAGGTGGGCGGAGCGGTCGGTCTCGCGGTGCTCTCGAGCGTCTCGAACGGCCGTGCCCACGACCTCGCCTCGGCGGGTGCCGGAACGGCCTCGGCGCTGACCGGGGGTGCCCACGCCGCCTTCCTGGTGGCCTCCGGCGCCGCCGTGCTCGCCGCCGTGATCGCCACGCTCGCCC
>JBAUWD010000182.1:0-5302 GCA_049583575.1 Nocardioides sp. | reverse complement strand
GTCCGGCTTCCTGCGCGAGCTCCCCCGGGTGCTGCGCGAGGCGGACGCCGGCGACGCCTTCGTGGAGGACAAGGGCCTGGCGGTCGCCACGCACACCCGTCGGCTCGACGACCCGAGCGGGGCCTTCGACCGCCTCGAGCCGCGGCTGCGCGACCTCGCGGAGCGCCACGGCCTCGTGGTCGAGCCGGGTCGCAACGTGATCGAGGTCCGGGCGCCCGGGATGGACAAGGGCGTCGTGGTGCGCGAGCTCGCCAAGGAGTGCGACGCCGGCGGGTTCCTCTTCGCCGGCGACGACCTCGGCGACGTGGAGGCCTTCGAGGCCGTCGCCGAGCTCCGCGAGCAGGGCCTGCCCACGCTGCTGGTCTGCTCCGCCTCCCAGGAGGAGAGCACCCTCATCGAGCTCGCGGACGTCGTCGTGCCCGGTCCCGAGGGTGTGCTCGACCTGCTGCGCCGGATCACCGGCCACGCGCGCGGCTGACCCAGGTCAGTTCGCCACAGCGCACGGCTTCGTCGCCTGGTAGGCGCCGGCCTCGACCGACACGCAGGCGAGCGAGGCGGGCGGGATGGCCAGCCACCAGCCCCACGGGCTGACGCTCGCGAGCAGGACGGCGGTACGACGGGGCGGCATGCGGTCTCCTCGAGAGGCGTCGACGGTCACCGAGTCCGACGCGCCCCTGGCCGGATCGGTTCGGTGCTGGTCACCGTCGCACGACCTCGCAGGGCCGGCTGTACCCCTCCGCGCCGGCCTCGACCGAGATGCAGGTGTCGCGACCGCCGCGGCCGTTGCCGCGGTCGTGCCCCGGCCCGCCGACCAGGAGATCTGCCGCGTCGCCCCCCAGCAGGGTGTCGCGGCCGCCCCGCCCGAAGAGGTCGAACGTCGGGACGAAGCCACCGCCGACCTCGGCGTCGAGCGTGTTGCGACCGCCGGTCCCGATCAGCGTGAACGCCCGGGAGACGACGAGGTGGCCGAGCCGGCCCGTGTAGCCGTCGATCTCGACGTCGGCGAAGCTGGTGACGGGCATCCGGTCCGTGCCGGCGCGGACGACGTGGCGCGAGAGGTCGACCACGACCCGGCGGTACGGCGTACGCATGCCGAGATGCCGGTGGAGCGTCAGGGCGAGTCCGTCGTGGCCGGAGCCGCCGTGCAGGACCGGCGTGGGGCGTACCTCGCTCTCGAAGTCGACGGTGTCGCGACCGTGGCCGCCGAGGAGCCGGGCCGGTGTGGGGCCACCGGCGACGGCGACGAGGCTGTCGCGACCCGGGCCGCCCAGCTCGGTACAGCCGCAGGACTCGGCGTAGAGGGCGTCGAACCCGTGCCCGCCGATCAGGCGACTGGGACCGACCGCCCGGATCTCGTCGTGGCCGCCGTCGCCCGACAGGGTGGCGCCGTCCGTGGTGTCGGAGAGGAAGTCGGGTCCGCGGTTGCCGACCAGGTGGTCGGCGGCACTCCTCCCGCCGTACTCGAAGTCGAGGCCGGGGCCGCCCGCGACGGTGTCCGCGCCGTGGCCGCCCCGGAGCAGGTCCTTGCCGCGGCCGCCGAACAGCCGGTCGTCGCCCGCGCCGCCCAGGATCCGGTCGCGCTTGGCTCCGCCGCAGATCACGTCGTTGCCGCCGAGACCGCGGATCAGGTCGTGACCGCCGAGCCCGGCGATGACGTCGGCGCCCGGCGTGCCGGTGAGGACGTCGTCGCCCGAGGTGCCGACGATGGTCGGCGCGAGCCCGGCGCACATCGGGCCGCGGGCGACGGCCGCGCGGGCGGAGACCGGGACCAGGCAGGTGAGCGTGAGAGTGAGCACGAGGAGGGCGAGGGGGCCCGCCCCGGGGCGAGGGGGGAGAGGGATGCGCATGGACCGATGATCCCGCTCCGCGGGCGCCGTGGCGACCAGCATGTGGATGCGAGGTACGCATGCTGAGACGATGCCCCGTACGGTGGTGACCAGCTCATCGAGAGGGACTGAGGGAACGGCCCGTCGACGTCCCGGCAACCGCCGCGAGCCTCCCGTCTGCCGACGGTCGCGGAACCAGGTGCCAATTCCGTCCCGTGGCGAGGGTCGTCACGGGGAAGATGAGAAGGAGGTTTCTCCGTGAGCGCACAGGTCGCCGAGCCCCACACCGGGTCGTCCGCCCCACAGGCACCTCTAGTGGCCTCTCAGGCGGACGACCCCACCATCAGGGAGGGTGCGTTCGGCAGTGCCCGTGCGCTGTCCTGCCGGGAGTGCGGTCACGAGCTCGCGCTCGGCCCCCACTACGCCTGTCCGGAGTGCTTCGGGCCGCTGGAGATCGCCTACGACTTCGGCACCGTGACCCGAGCCCAGATCGAGGCGGGGCCTGCGAACATCTGGCGCTACCAGCCGCTGCTCCCGGTGCCGACCGACATCACCGAGAGTCCCAACACCGAGCCCGGCTTCACCCGGCTGCTGCGGGCCGACAACCTCGCGCGCGAGCTCGGTCTCGAGCGCCTCTGGGTCAAGGACGACAGCACCAACCCGACGAACTCCTTCAAGGACCGCGTCGTGGCCTGCGCCCTGAGTGCCGCTCGTGAGTTCGGCGCCGAGGTGTTCGCCTGTCCCTCGACCGGCAACCTCGCCAACGCCGTGGCGGCGGCGGGTGCGCGGGCGGGCATCAAGACCGTCGTCTTCATCCCCTCCGACCTCGAGCGCCCCAAGCAGGTCAACTCGGCCGTCTACACCGAGCACCTCGTCGCCGTGAACGGCACGTACGACGACGTCAACCGCCTCGCGTCCGAGATCGCCGGCGAGGAGGAGGGCTGGGCGTTCGTCAACGTCAACGTCCGGCCGTTCTACGCCGAGGGGTCGAAGACGCTCGGCTTCGAGATCGCCGAGCAGCTCGGCTGGCGGCTCCCCGAGCAGATCGTCATCCCGGTCGCCTCCGGCTCGCAGCTGACGAAGGTCGACAAGGCCTTCCGCGAGCTGATCGCGCTCGGGCTGGTCGAGGACACGCCGTACCGGGTGTACGGCGCGCAGGCCACCGGCTGCTCGCCGGTGAGCACGGCGTACAAGGGCGGCAGCGACGCGATCCGGCCGGTCAAGCCGGACACCATCGCGAAGAGCCTGGCGATCGGCAACCCCGCCGACGGCGTCTACGTGCTCGACATCTGCCGGCGCACGGGCGGCGCGGTCGAGGACGTCTCCGACGACCAGGTCCGCGAGGGGATCCTGCTGCTGGCGCGCAACGAGGGGATCTTCACCGAGACCGCCGGGGGCACCACCGTGGCCTGCCTGAAGAAGCTGGTCGAGACCGGCCAGCTCGACCCGACCCTCGAGACCGTCGTGATCAACACCGGCATGGGCCTGAAGACGCTCGACGCGGTCGGCGACTCGGTCGGCGCGGCGGCCACGATCGAGCCGTCGTACGCTGCCTTCGTCGCCACCGGCATCGCGTGACCCAGCTCGACCGAGGAGAGACCATGAGCGTGTCCGTCCGCATCCCGACGATCCTGCGCACCTACACCGGCGGTGAGTCGGAGGTGACGGCCGAGGGCGCGACGCTGACCGAGATCCTCGACGACCTCGACAGCAACTACTCCGGCATCAAGGGGCGGATCATCGACGAGAAGGGCGAGCTGCGCCGCTTCGTCAACGTGTACGTCGGCAACGACGACGTCCGGTTCCTCGACAACCTCGAGACGGCGACGCCCGAGGGCACGGAGATCTCGGTGATCCCCGCCGTCGCCGGCGGCTGCTAGGGCTCCATGACCTCGCACCCGTTGGAGCCCCCGGCGATGGAACCCTCGATCGAGATGCAGGTGTCGTAGCCGTTCTGGGCGGCGGCCTCGTCCGAGCCGGGCCCGCCGTAGAGGGTGTCGTCGCCGCCGCCGCTCTGGAGCCGGTCGTCACCGCTAGCGCCGTGCTCCACCACGGTGCTCGAGCCGTACCGGTCGAGCGACGAGATGAAGATGTCGTTGGGGCCGTCGGTGCCGGTGATCGCCCAGTCGGTGGACACGGTGTGCCAGTCCCTGGTCTCGAAGATGAAGTCCTCGAAGGACGGGAACGTGAAGTGCGCGTCGTCGGCATCGAGGTTGCCGGTGACCATGTCGAAGTCCACCTGCTGGTAGACGCCGTCCACGTTCACTCCTGGTCCCACCGGAGTCGCGTCCCAGAGCAGGAGACGGTCTCGTCCGTCGCCCCCGCTCAGCGAAAGGTCGCCGCTGAGCGGGAGGTCGGCGCTGAAGTTCACATCCACATGGTCGTCGCCCGGCCCGCCTGACGCTGTTCCGGCAGGGCCGATGAGGATCTCGTCGTCGCCTGGACCACCTTCGATCAGGGCGGCCGAGGTGTCGATCGCGGTCTCGTGGGGTGTGACTGCGCGGTCGGAGACGAGGAGGTCGGGGCCCGACCGTCCCGCGATCGTGTCCACGCCGCCCTCCCCGAGAAGTGTGTCCGCTCCTGGGCCGCCAAGCAGGGTGTCGTCGTAGGGAGTGCCGACGACCGTGACGGAGGCGTCCTGGGAGAGCCGGAAGGTGTCGTGACCCCACCCCGTCACCGTCCCCGCGGCGAGGTCGAGGCTGATCGGGCCGGGTGCGTCCATGAACTGGAACTGGTCCCTCTTCGAGGTGGAGACCCAGGTGTCGTCGCCGGCGTCGGCTGCGAAGCGGTTCACCAGGCCAGATCCGCCGGCGAGACGGTCGTTGCCGCTGCCTCCGGCGAGAGTGTCCTCCCCTTCCCCGCCGTGGACGAAGTCGTTGCCTTCGCCGCCGGCGAGCGTGTCATCCCCGTACTGGCCGCGGAGGACGTCGTTCCCGCTGCCGCCGACGAGGGAGTCGCGGCCGTTCCCGCCGCAGATGACATCATGCCCCGGTCCGCCGTCGATGTGGTCTCCCCCTTTCCCGCCGACGATGACGTCATCGCCCGGGGTCCCGACGATCGTGTCGCGCGACGCCGTACCGACGATGGTGGCGACGTGTCCGTGGCACATCGGCGCCGTCGAGTTCGCGAGCGCGGGTGCGTACCCGAGGGTGAGGAGAGCCGGGGCGAGGAGGCCGAGGGCAGCGAGCTGATGAACTGGGATACGCATGATGCCCCCTTGGGCGAGTGGGCCCGGTGGGGATGGCTCCCCACGGGGACTCCGTCATCCAGTCTGATGCTCCACCGACCGCCGTCGTGCGGTCGCCACCGTCATTTCTTTGTCTGACCGGACACACTGGCCGAGTGCTGAGCTCCCTGGCTCCGGCCCGACGCCGGCTGGTGCTGACGGTCCTCGGCCTCGTCGCGCTGGCCGTGCTGGCCGGCGGAGCCGTGGTCGTCGTCGGCGCGGTGCGGGGGAGCGGCCCGCCCGTCACCCC
>JBAUWD010000181.1:0-5311 GCA_049583575.1 Nocardioides sp. | reverse complement strand
GCCCCGACCCCACCGCCGGCACCCACCCCGCCGCCAGCCCCGACCCCACCGCCGGTGCCGACTCCGCCGCCGACGGATGCGGCTCCCGCGTCACCCGAGGCAGTGGTGCGGCTGGGCGAGACGACGTTCGCGTGGCCCGTGCCGGATCGGACCGTGCACATCAACGGCCGCCCGATGAGCCTCGAGATCGCCGTGGCGAGCGCGGTCTACGGCCTGGGCGCGCTCTGGCTGCTCTGGTCGATCCGCAGCGCCGTCAGGATCTTCCCCGACCTGGTCTCGGGCCTGTTCAGCGACGCGTTCACCTTCTTCTTCTCGTGGCTCGTCCTCCTCGTGCTCACGCTCCTCCTGTACGTGATCGGGCTCCTGGGCTACACCAGCTACACCCTGTTCCGCGGTGACCCGGTCGGCCGCGGGCTCTCGGCGGTCATCACCCTCACGCTGTTCCTGACCGTCTTCAGCGGCGCGAGCAACGGCACGATCGTGTTCATCACGCTGCTCTCCGCGGCCTGCACCACGGCGCTGTTCCTCTCTCCGTGGGCGCGCCGGGCACTCGACGGAGAGCGACGGCACGGCCGCCCGTGGCCCGTGGTCCTCAGCCAGACGCTGACTCTGACGTTCTTCCTGCTCACGGGCGTCATCGGGGTCGCGTTCCTGCCCGGCTTCCGGTACGCCGGCACGGTGGGCGCCAAGCTCATCTTCTTCGTGCTCTTCATGATCGGTGCCAGCGCGGCCGCCCTCCACGGCTGCCGGCTCCTGACACGTGGACCGGACAAGCAGGCCCGCCTGCTGATCAGCGTCGCCTGTGCCGCCGCCTTCGTCGGCGCGCTCTTCAGCAACGACGGCTCGACGGTCCTCATCGCGTTGGGGATCCTGGCCGGCGCCTCGCTGCCGCTCTGGCTGGCACCGAGCGCGCGGACCTGGTTCGGCGACCAGCCGCTGAAACTCGGCGCCACCGGGTGATCCGGCTGCGCCTGAGCCGCCCGCGCGAGGCCGGACCGGTCCGACCCGTACGCAGTGCCTGGAGGGCGGGTCAGTGGCGGGTCCTCGTCGCCAGTCCCTAGGGTTGTCCGGACCAGATCCTCAGGGCCCTTAGCTCAATTGGCAGAGCAGTGGACTTTTAATCCATGGGTTGTGGGTTCGAGTCCCACAGGGCCCACGTCAAGCAGGTATGAGCCCGAGTCTTCCTTGACGGTCGTTCGTGGTCAGGGAGTCGAGCGTGGTGGAGCAGCGGTATCAGGCCGTGCTGGCGGTGATCGGTGACGGTGAGACGGTCACTGATGTGGCCGCCCGGTTCGGGGTGGCTCGTCACGCGGCGCCTGCCTGGGTGGCCGGGATCGAGGTCGTGCACCACGTCGCCGAGCCATTGACCGGGGCCGACGCATTACCATATGGTAAGGTTTACCAGACGGTAAGACATTGGAGGAAGGATGCCTGAAGTCATCCGCACCATCGACGTTGCGGTCCGGCCGAGCACGCTCTGGAAGTGGTTCGCCAGTCAGGACGCCTTGCGGAGGTGGTGGGGCACCCCGGATCTGGACATCGATCTCACCCTTGGTGGTGCGTTCTCGCTGACCGGGCCGGACGAGGAGACGCGCGTCAGCGGTTACGTGCTCGAGCTCGACCCGGAGCGCCGGCTCGTCCTGTCCTGGTTCGAGGAGGGCACTGGCTGGGTTCACCCGGCGCGGCTGCTGTTCACCCTGGAGCCCACTGGCGCCGGCACGCGCGTGACGCTCGCGCACGATGGTTTCGCCGGCATCGGCACGGCGAACTGGCAGGGCACCAAGGACGGGTACGAGCGGGGCGCGGACGTCCACGCGCTGCTGCCCAAGCTGGCCGCCTTGGTGGCCGATGACGCAGCCTGACCCGGCCGGCGAGCTGTTCCGGATGCTCGCCGATCCGACCCGTCGCCGCATTCTCGATCTGCTGGCCGAGCGCGGCGAGTTGACGGTCAGCGAGCTCGCCGCGGAGTTCCCGGGGCTCGTGGTGTCCGGCATCTCCAAACATCTCATGGGGCTGCGCGCTGCGCGCCTCGTCAGCGCGACCAAGACGGGACGTACTCAGCGCTACCGCCTCAACGCCTCGACCCTCTCGGCCTCACTGACACCGTGGCTGGCGCGTTACGAGCCGTACTTCTCCGACGCCCTCACCCGTTTGCAGAACCTCGCCGAGACCGACGGCACCCCCGCGCACGACGAATAGGCGCACTTCCTGGGCACGCGAGGACGACCTGGGCCCAGCTGGCAACACGACACTCGCCGAGGATTTCGCGGACGGTCAGCGCACCGTCTGGCCGCGCTCTCCGGAGTCGGTGAGGCGGATCTCCGCCAGCGCCCGCTCCTCGAGCTCCGCGCGTCGCCGGGCGGCCACCTCCGGCGAGGGGCCGTCGTCGGCAGCGTTCGAGACCAGTCCAGCCGCACCCCCTTCGAGGCGGGTCAGGGCCTGCCGCCCGAACACCTGCTGTTCGGTGGCCGTCCGCTCCGAGCGGCCACGGCCGATGAACGACACCGCCCAGTGACCCAGTGCGGTCAGCCGGTTCTTGAAACCGGTCAGGTAGACCAGATGCACTCCCAGCCACAGCAGCCACGCGACGAACCCGGTCAGGCGGAGCCTGCCGATCCGCGCCACCGCACGGAAGCGGCTGATCGTGGCCAGGTCTCCTTTGTCGAAGTAGTGGAACGGCTGCTGCGGGGGCCGGCCGGCCAGCCGACGCTTGATCTCGCTCGCGGCGTACTTCGCTCCTTGGATCGCGACCTGGGCCACGCCCGGCAGGTGGTCGAGGTCGATCATGTCGCCGACGACGAAGACCTCGGGGTACCCGGGCAGTGTGAGGTCGGGGTTCACCCGGATCCGCCCGGCCCGATCGACGGGCGCACCCGTCTGCTCGGAGAGGGTCCTGGTCAGTGAGGACGCCTGCACTCCGGCCGCCCAGATCTTGGTGGCGGCGGCGATCCCCTTGGTGCCGCCGTCCTTGTCCTGCACCACGATGCCGCCCTCGCGGACGTCGGTGACCATGGCGCCGAGCAGCACCTCGACACCGAGCCTCTCGAGCTGGACCTTGGTCTTGGCGCCGAGCACGGCGCCGAACGGCGGCAGCACCTGGCCGGCGGCATCCACCAGCACCACCCGTGCCTGGCGGGAGTTGATCGACCGGAAGTCGCGACGCAGGGTACGGCGAGACAGCTCGGCGATCTGGCCCGCCATCTCGACACCGGTCGGCCCCGCCCCGACGACCACGAACGTGAGGAACGCGTCGACGTCCTCGCCGCGGGATGCGCCGAGCTCGGCCATCTCGAAGGCGCCGAAGATCCGCCCTCGCAGCTCGAGCGCGTCGTCGATGCTCTTCATGCCGGGCGCGTACTCGGCGAACTCGTCGTTGCCGAAGTACGACTGGCTCGAGCCGGCGGCCACGATCAGCGAGTCGTACGGCGTGACCGTGGGACGCCCGAGGACCTGTGAGGTGACCGTCCGCGCGGCGAGGTCGATCGCCACCACCTCTCCGAGCAGCACCCTGGCGTTGCGCTGCCCGGCCAGGACCTCGCGCGTGGACGGCGCGATCTCGCCCTCGCTCAGGATCCCCGTGGCGACCTGGTAGAGGAGGGGCTGGAAGAGGTGGTGGCTGGTCTTCGCGATCACGGTGACGTCCACGTCGGTGCGCTTGAGCGCCTTCGTACCGAAGAGCCCCCCGAACCCCGAGCCGATCACCACGACCTGGTGCCTACCGCTGCGTGCGACCTCTCCCATGCCTCCACGATGCCGTCGTCGTCGTACCGCGACAATTCGCAGGACGCGTCTGGTGACTCACACGGGCCGGGTGGGACTTCTGAGAACTCATGTGCGTGATGAGGTTTCACGGCAGCGGGGACCGGGTACACGAGCAGGGACTGGCGCGGTCAGCGCGCCTGACTCATGTGGAGACAGTGTGCCGCTGAACCGACCGGCGGAGTCGCTCGCACCCGGGCCCCGGGGCGCCATGCAGGCGCGCCGCTGGGTGGCCGCCGTGTGCGACGAGATCGGTCGGTCGGAGCTGCGCGACAACGCCCAGCTGGCCATGTCGGAGGTGGTCACCAACGCCATCCTGCACGGCAGCCCCCCGGTCACGGTCCGGTTGCGCGGCACCCTCAGCCATCCGCGGGTCGAGGTGCGCGACGCGTCCCCCGAGCAGCCCGCGTTCCCCGAGATCGAGGTCGGTCAGGAGTTCCTGGGCGACCTGCCCACCTTCGGTCGCGGTCTCGCGATCGTGGCCCACACGAGCGAGGCCTGGGGTGCCGAGCGCGACGGCGAGGGCAAGCTCGTCTGGTTCGTCCCGAGTACGACGCCCCCCGCGTCGCCGTCCCCCGGAGTGCTCGAGGGCTGGGACGAGGAGGAGGACGGCGAGCGGCCCTTCGCCTCCGGGCCGTTCATCGTCGTACATCTCCTTCATGTGCCGGCGGAGGCGCTCCAGGGGACGCTCGCCCACGGTGCCGAGCTACGCCGCGAGCTGCGGCTCCTGGCCCTGGCCCACCAGGACACCTACCCCGTGGCCTCCGACCTCTCGGCGTACTTCACCGCCCTGGCCCGCGACTTCCGGAGCCAGCTCGGTGGCGAGCCGCTGCTCGAGGCTCTGCAGACGGGTCGCTCCCACCTCGACCTCGAGATCAAGGCACCGCTGGACACCGAGCAGCGCTTCGGCCGCCTCAACGAGCTCCTCGACCTCGCTGACGCGTTCTGCCGCAACGAGCGGTTGCTGACCCTGGCCCGCACCCAGCAGCAGGTCGTCTTCCAGAACTGGCTCTTCGGCGAGTTCGTCCGGCAGGGCCGGGGCGAGTCGCCGACGCCCTGGGGGGACGGCCAGGCGACCCTCTCGCGGGCTCACCCGTAGCCGAGCTCGTGCAGGCGGCGGTCGTCGATCCCGAAGTGGTGGGCGATCTCGTGCACGACGGTGATCCGAACCTGCCGCACCAGCTCCTCCGGGGTGTCGCAGAGCTCCATCAGGGGACGCCGGAAGATCGTGATCCGGTCGGGGAGCCCGGTGTGGTCGTGGGTCCTGCGCGTCAGTGACACGCCGACGTAGAGGCCGAGCAGCCAGGGCTGGCCGGCCGGCGGCTCGTCCTCGACCAGCACCACCACGTTGTCCACCTGGGCGGCGATCTCGTCGGGGATCTCGTCGAGTGCCTGGTTGACCAGCGCCTCGAAGGCGACGCGGTCGAGCTCCATGACGCGACCCTAGCCACGTCCTCGCAACGGCCCGGGCACGCGACAGCCGGCCCGAGCGGCTCTGGGCCGGCGCCGGATGGGGCGACCCGAGGCGACTGTTGCCGGCACTGTGACGGGC
>JBAUWD010000180.1:0-11576 GCA_049583575.1 Nocardioides sp. | reverse complement strand
GCCGCGCGGGGCACCGGCGCGGCCATCAGCCGGAACTCGACGGCGCCGTCGTTGGTGACCACGAGCAGCTGCTCGCCGGCGTCCGACACGGCGTGGTCGGCGCGGTACTGGACACCGTGGCGACGTCCGCCGACCGACCGGGGCGTCGACTCCGGCCGATGCGCGTCGACGACCCACGCCTCGCTGGTGGACCGGCTCTCGCTCAGCAGCACCACCAGGTCGCCGGACCGCGACGGTCGCACGGTGAGCTCGAACATCGGGTCGGGCTCGTCGAGGACCACGACGTCGTCGGCCGGATCGCTGCCGAGCCGGTGTCGCCACACCTGCCACGGCCGGTAGGCCTCGTCGTGGACGGTGTAGAAGAACCACTGCGAGTCCGCGCTCCAGGCGCCGCCGTAGTAGCTGCGCGGGATCCGGTCGGGCAGGTCGTCTCCGGTACGCAGGTCGCGGAAGCGGAGCTCGAAGACCTCGTCGCCGGTGGTGTCGGCGCTGTAGGCCAGCAGGTCCTCGTCCGGGCTGACCAGGGTCAGGCCGACATCGAGGTAGCCGGTGCCCGCGTCGAGCGAGGCGATGTCGAAGAACCGATGTGACGTTTCGGAATCGGTTGTTGACCCGCCCTCTGAATCATGATTCAGTCGCCAGAGTTCGGCGTAGTCGCTGTTCACGGGGTGGCGGGTCCAGTAGGAGAACCTCCGACGGGACCAGCGGGCGGATTCGTCGACTTCCGGAAGTCGCGACAGCATTTCCGCACGCAAGGCGGACGTGAGGGAGTCCAGATGGAGACAGGACGCGTCATAGAAGGTGCGCTCGGCCCCGAGGAGGGCGAGGACCTCGGGACCGTCGCCCCCCAGCCAGTGGTAGGGATCCGGCCGCGAGACGCCGTGTTCGGTGTGCGTGAAAGGCTCCCGATGAGCCGTCGGCGGAAGGGCACGGACGCTGTTCGGAGGGTTCGACACGGCGGTCACGGTACCGCCGGGACGCTGATGGTCGTGCTCGGCCTGCTGGTCGCCACGCTGCTCCCGGGTCTCGCCGTGGGTGCCGGGACCCCGGCCGCGGGCCGGTCCAAGGTGGTCTTCAAGGTCGCCATGCTCGGTGAGGGCGTCGACTCCCTGAACCCGTTCCTCGGGTTCCAGGCTCCGTCGTACGAGATGTGGGGCCTGACCTACGACTACCTCGTCGGCTACTCCATGAAGGACATGTCGCCCGAGCCGGACCTGGCCAAGAAGTGGACGACGTCGCCCGACGGCAAGACCTGGACCTTCACCGTGCGCAGCGGTGTGACGTTCTCGGACGGCGTCCCGCTCACGGCCAGCGACGTCGCCTACACGTACAACCGGATCCTGCACGGCACCGTCGAGAAGTCGAACTGGCTGTCCTACCTCCAGGGCGTCACGTCGGTGACCGCGCCGAACGCCACCACGGTGGTGATGAAGCTGAAGAAGCCGATCGCGACCCTGCCGCTGCTGCCCATCCCGATCGTGCCGGAGCACGTGTGGAAGAACGTCAGCGCGAGCCAGATCAAGAGCTACGCGGCGGCGCCCTCCGGCGGCAAGCCGGTCGTCGGCTCCGGGCCCTTCCGGCTCGTGTCGGGCAGCGCCAACGGGTCGACGTTCAAGTTCGAGGCCAACCCCGACTACTGGGGCGGCGCTCCGCACGTCGACGAGGTGATCTTCCAGTTCTACAAGAACGACGACTCCGCGATCCAGGCGCTGAAGACCGGCGAGGCCGACTTCGTCGAGGGCATCACCGCCCTCGAGGTCAAGCACCTGCAGGGCCAGGCCGGCGTGGCCGTCCACAACGGGAACTCCCCGGGGTTCGACGAGATCGCGTTCAACACCGGCTCCGTCTCGGACTCGAAGGGGACCAAGAAGATCGGCAACCCGGACCCGGCCGTCCTCGACGCGAAGTTCCGTCATGCCATCGGCTACGCCCTCAACCTTCCGCAGCTGATCCAGAAGGTCTACCAGGGCGCCGGCCTGCCGGGGACGACGATCGTGCCGCCCAACTACACGACCTGGCACTGGGAGCCCCCGGCCGACCAGAAGATGACGTTCGACCTCGCCAAGGCCGGTCAGCTGCTCGACGCGGCGGGCTACAAGATGGACTCCAGCGGGCAGCGGACCGAGAAGGACGGCAAGACACCGATCGACCTGCGGCTCGCGGCCCGCTCCGACTCGGAGACCTCGAAGAACACGATGGCCTACTTCCACCAGTGGCTCAGCGACCTCGGCATCAAGTCGACGGTGGAGTACTACAGCTCCAGCCAGCTGACCAACGTGATCTACAAGGGGGACTTCGACACCTTCCAGTGGGGCTGGTACGTCGAGCCCGACCCGGACTCGATGCTCAGCTACATGACCTGCGGTCAACGGCAGGGCTCGTCCGACTCGTTCTACTGCAACAAGCAGTACGACCGGCTCTACAACCAGCAACACGTCTCGACGAGCAAGGCGCAGCGCGTCGCGGACGTCAAGAAGATGCAGCAGATCCTGTACCGCGACTCCCCGTACCTGGTGACGGCGTACTCGTCGATCGGCGAGGCGGTGCGCAGCGACAGGTTCAAGTGCCTGGTCACCCAGCCCAACCCGGGCGGCATCTGGCTCGAGCAGTACGGCGTCTACAACTACGTCCACATGAAGCCGGTGTCGGACACCAGCGCCTGCGACGCGGCGCCGGGGCTCACCGGGGCCGTCCAGGCGTCCTCGGCCAAGGGCGGCTCGTCGTCGTCGACCGGGCCGTTCCTGATCGGTGCCGGCATCGTGGTCGTGCTGGTGCTGGTCGGTGGTGGCGTCGTGCTGCTGCGCAGACGCGGCACCGTGGGCGACCGCGAGTGAGACCCGGTCGCCCATGAGCCTGGTCGCCGACCCGACACTGGTCGCCGAGGGCGAGGACGGGGGCACCTCCAAGCGGCGTGGCTACGCGTCGTACGTCGGGGTGAAGGTCCTCGGGTCGCTCGGCAGCCTGTTCTTCATGCTGCTGGTGAACTTCTTCCTGTTCCGGGTGCTGCCCGGGGACCCGGCCCGGAGCCTGGGCCGGGGCCACCTCAACACCCCGGAACAGGTGGCCGCCTTCAACAAGACCTACGGGCTCGACCAGCCGCTGCCCCAACAGTTCCTCACCTTCCTGCGGAGCACGGCGCACGGAGACCTGGGCCTCTCGCTGAAGTACCGGGTGCCGGTCTCCCACCTGATCACACAGGCTCTCTGGCCGACGCTGCTGCTGGTCGGGACGTCCGCGATCTTCGCCACCGTGATCGGGGTCTACCTCGGGGTCCGCGGCGCCTGGCGGCGCGGCGGTTCGTTCGACCGCGTGACCACGGGCACCTCGCTCACGCTCTACGCGATGCCCGAGTGGTGGCTGGGACTCCTGCTGATCGCGGCCCTCGGGGTCGGCTTCTGGATCGTGCCCGGCCTGTTCCCCACCGGGGCACTGCACTCGCCGGACGTGAACCCCAACAGCCTGCACGGCTATCTCGACACGACGTGGCACCTCGTGCTGCCGGTCACGACGCTGACGTTGGCCTATCTCGCCGACTACTCGCTGATCATGCGCAGCTCGCTGCTCGACGAGCTGGGCGAGGACTACCTCCAGACCGCACGGGCCAAGGGGCTGCGCGACGTCCAGGTGCGCAACCACCACGCCGTCCGCAACGCCCTCCTGCCCACCACGACCGTGATCGCGCTCAACATGGGCTTCGTGGTCTCCGGGGCCATCACGGTCGAGACGGTGTTCTCCATCCCCGGACTCGGCCTGCTCTCCACCGACGCGATCAGCACGCCCGACTTCCCGGTGCTCGAGGGCACCTTCCTGGTCGCGAGCGCCGGCGTGATCGTGGCCAACCTGGTCGCCAACCTGCTCTACGGGCTCCTCGACCCCCGGGTGCGCACATGAGCCACCCGACCGGCGTCCACGGCCCCCGCGTCGCGCTCCTCCGTCGAACCACGAGGAGGGTCGGATGAGCGAGGTGGCGGCACCGCGCCTGTCGTCCCGGCGGCTGGGCTGGCAGCGTCGCGCCGCGGCGTACCGGCGCACCTGGCGGGCGTTCCTCGGCCACCGGAGCGGCGTCGCGGGCCTCGGCATCCTGGTGTTCTTCGTCATCGTGGCGCTCGCCGCGCCGGTCCTGGCGAGCTCGAGGGGCCTGGACGTGACGCGCGCGGACGGCCCGGTGCTCGGTCCGCCGTCGTCCCACTACCTGCTGGGCACCGACGAGAACGGGCGGTCGGTGCTCACCCTGCTGATCTGGGGGGCTCGGATCTCGTTGTTCGTCGGGCTCTCCGCGACCCTCATCTCGATGGTGATCGGCACCCTGCTCGGCCTGGTGTCGGGCTACTTCGGTGGCTGGATCGGCCGGATCACGTTCCGGGTGACCGAGTGGTTCCTGGTGATCCCGTTCCTGCCGCTCGCGATCGCCCTCGCCACCGTCCTCGGCGCCGGCCTGCTGAACATCGTGATCGTGATCGGGGTGACGTCCTGGCCCGGGACCGCGCTCCTCATCCGCAGCCAGACGCTGTCGATCAAGGAGCGGGCGTACGTCGAGCGGGCCCAGGCCATCGGGGCCGGTCGCTGGCACCAGCTCGGCCGGCACGTGCTGCCCAACGTGATGCCGATGGTCTTCGCGAACACCACGCTGACCGTCGCCATCGCGATCCTGTCCGAGACCACGCTCAGCTTCCTCGGCCTCGGGGACCCGACCCACACCTCGTGGGGCACGATGCTGGACGGCGCCTACCAGACCGGAGCGATCACGACCGGCTGCTGGTGGTACGTGATCCCCCCGGGCGTCTGCGTCGTCCTGGTCGTGCTCGCCTTCACCCTGGTCGGGCAGGCGCTGGAGGAGATCTTCAACCCGCGGCTGAGGACCCGGGAATGACCGATACCGCGAGGGTGGCCGACCCGGTGACCGGCACCGAGACCCTGCTCCGTCTGCGCGACCTCCACGTCACCTACCGCACCGGCGAGGGGCTGCTCCCCGCCGTACGTGGCGTCGACCTCACCGTCGAACGCGGCGAGATCGTGGGTGTGGCGGGGGAGTCCGGCTGCGGCAAGTCCACGCTGGCCAGCACCGTGCTGCGGCTCCAGCCCCCCAGTGCACTCGTGACCGGCGAGGTGCTCTTCGACGGTCACGACGTCCTGACGATGAAGTGGGGTGACCTGCGGGCGGTGCGCTGGGCCGGCGCCTCGATCGTGTTCCAGGGTGCGCTGCACTCGCTCAACCCGGTGCACCGGATCGAGGCCCAGATCGCCGAGCCCATCCACGTCCACACCCCCGGCCTCGCGGAGGGCACGGTGCGGGCCCGGATCGACTCGCTGCTGGAGCAGGTCGGCCTCGACCCGGCCCGCGGTCGCTCCTACCCGCACCAGCTGTCCGGGGGCCAGAAGCAGCGGGTGATGATCGCGATGGCGCTCGCCTGCGATCCCGAGCTCGTCGTCGCCGACGAGCCCACCACGGCGCTCGACGTGATGGTGCAGGCCCAGGTGCTGAACGTCCTGTCGGAGCTGGTGCGCGACCGCGGGGTCGGGATGATGATGATCAGCCACGACCTGTCCGTGCTCGCCGACCTCTGCGACCGCATCACCGTGATGTACGCCGGCCGCATCGTCGAGGAGGGCCCCGCCGGCCGGATCTTCAGCGAGCCGCTGCACCCGTATGCCGGTGCCCTCTCCGCGGCCTTCCCGCGGGTCGGCGACCGGGCCGCCAGGTTCGCCCCGGCCGGCCTCCCCGGAGACCCACCGGACCCGTCGGAGCTCCCCGGGGGGTGCACGTTCGCCCCGCGCTGCCCGCGAGCGGCCGAGGAGTGCCTGCCCGCGGAGCCCGAGCTGCGGAGCTACGGCGAGGGGCGCCGCGCTGCCTGTGTCCGGATCGCGGAGCCCGTGGAGGTCGACGCATGACCACGGAGCTCTCCGCGCACGGCGTCCGGGTCGAGTTCACGACCCGCTCCGGGCGCGTCGCCCGGGCCCTGGACGGGGTCCACCTGGGGGTCCGCTCGGGCGAGGTGCTGGCGCTCGTGGGGGAGTCGGGCTCCGGGAAGACCACCCTCGCCCGGACGCTGGTCGGGCTCGTTCGACCTGCCGCCGGCGAGATCCGGTGGGACGACCGGCCGCTCACCTACTCGATGAGGGCCCTCAAGGCACTGCGACGACAGGTCCAGCTGGTGCTCCAGGACCCGTCCGGGGCGCTGAGCCCCCGCCAGACCGTCTACGAGTCGGTGGCCGAGGGCCTCCGGGTGCACCGGCTGGTGGCCGGCTCCGGGAGGACCGAGGCCGAGCTGGTCGCGCAGGCCCTGGCGTCGGCCGGTCTGCGTCCTCCCGAGTCCTTCTTCCTGCGCTATCCCCACGAGCTGTCGGGCGGCCAGCGCCAGCGCGTGCTGATCGCCGGGGCGTTGGCCCTCCAGCCGAAGCTGCTGATCGCCGACGAGCCGGTGTCGAGCCTCGACGCCTCGATCCGGGGCGAGATCCTGGCGCTGCTCCTCAAGCTCCGCGAGGAGCTCGGCCTCGGGGTGCTCGTCGTCACCCATGACCTGGGACTGGCCTGGAACATCGCCGACCGGATCGCGGTGATGTACCTCGGCCGGGTGGTCGAGACCGGGCCGACCGAAGAGGTGCTGACCGCCCCGCAGCACCCGTACACGCAGGCCCTGCTGTCCGTCGTGCCCGAGATGGAGCGACTGGAGCCGATCGTGCTGCACGGCGAGATCCCGGACCCGACCCGCATCCCCAGCGGCTGCCGGTTCCACCCGCGGTGTCCGGCACTCGCCTCGGGCCAGGCGGACGCCGTCGCCGACGCCTGCCGCGGCACCGCCCTCCAGATCCTGCCCGCCGAACCGGAAGGGCACCGCTCGGCCTGCCACCTCGTCGCCGCACAGGTCTCGACCGCCTCCGGTGAGGCCGCCTCGACCGACGGGGTGAGCGCGTGAGCCTGCAGCCGGCGCTGCCGCGCGAGCTGTACGTCGACCCCGCGGCCTGGGCGCAGGAGCGGGAGCGGGTGCTGCTGCGCGAGTGGACGTGTGTCGGTCGGGTCCCCGACCTCGGGCTGGACACGGCCGAGCGGGTCGCCGTCGTCGACGTGCTGGGGGAGTCGGTGGTGCTCACGTCGGACGCCACCGGCGTTCTGCACGCGTCGTACAACGTGTGCCGGCACCGCGGCTCCCAGCTCTTCCCGACGGAGCCGGGCAGCGAGCCGCAGCTGTGCGCGGCGAGGTCGATCCGCTGTCCCTACCACTCGTGGACGTATGCCCTCGACGGCTCCCTGCTGCGCGCGCCCCACACCGAGGAGGGCGACGTCGAGCCGGCGGAGTTCCGGCTGCACCCCCTGGGGATCGAGGCCTGGGGCGGCTTCGTGTTCGTGCACCCGACACCGTCGGGGTCGGACGGGCTCACCCAGAGTGTCGCGCGCGCGACGCGCACGCTCGCGAACTACGACCTCGGGTCCCTCGTCACCGGGCTGACGCTGACCTACGAGGTCGGGGCCAACTGGAAGGTCATCGCCGAGAACTACAACGAGTGCTACCACTGCGGCCCGGTACACCCGGAGCTGTCGCGGCTCGTACCGGCGTTCGCCGGAGGCGGCGCGGGGCTGGACTGGGACGACGGCATCCCGCACCGCGAGGGCGCGTGGACGTTCACCCTCTCGGGGACCACGACGCGGTCGCCGCTGCCCGGGCTGAGCGAGGCCGAGAAGGTGCGGCACAAGGGAGAGCTGGTCTACCCGAACCTGATGCTCTCCTGCTCCGCCGACCATGTGGCGGCGTTCGTGCTGCGCCCGCTCGCGGTCGACCGGACGGCCATCGAGTGCCGCCTGCTCTTCGCGGCGTCCGAGGTGGCCTCGTCGTCGTTCGACCCCACGGACGCCGGCGACTTCTGGGACATGGTGAACCGACAGGACTGGGCGATCTGCGAGTCGGTCCAGCGCGGCATGTCGTCGCGCGCCTACGCGCACGGCTGGTTCGCGCCGATGGAGGACGACTCGGCCGACATCCGACGGTGGCTGCTGCCCAGGCTGAGGTCCGGTGGTTGAGGAGGTCGCGCAGCGACCGTCTCGAAACCACGTCGACGTCGACGTCGTCGTGGTCGGACTCGGCGCGCTCGGGTCCGGCGCGGCCTGGCACCTGGCGGCGCGGGGTCACTCGGTCGTCGGACTCGAGCAGTTCGAGCTCGGCCACAGCCGCGGTGCCTCGCACGACACCTCACGGATACTGCGGCACAGCTACCACACGCCCGCCTACGTCCGCCTCACGCAGGAGGCGTACGACGACTGGGCGCGGCTGGAGGACGGCTCGGGGGAGTCGCTGGTCACGGTCGTCGGCGGGCTCGACCTGTTCCCGCCCGGCTGTGCGATCTCCCCCGACGCGTACGTCGCATCGATGCGCGAGGTGGGGATCGACTTCGAGACCCTGTCGGCCGCCGAGATCCGGTCGCGCTTCCCGGTCTTCTCCGTGCCCGGCGACACTCTCGGGCTGTTCCAGTCGCGAGGGGCGATCGTGCCGGCGGCGCGCGGCACCGCGGCGATGCAGCGGCTCGCGACGGCCGCCGGGGCCACCCTGCTCGGGTCGACCCCGGTCCGCTCGGTGACCGACCACGGGTCGCACCTCACGGTCGACGCCGGACGCACGTCGTACACCTGTGCGAGCGTGGTGGTCTGCGCCGACGCCTGGACCAACCAGGTGCTGGCCGGTCTCGGCGTGGAGGTCCCGCTCACGGTGACCCTCGAGCAGGTGACGTACTTCGCGCCGCGCGACCCGGCGGCGTACTCCTCGATGCCGCTGTGGATCTGGATGGACGAGCCGTCGTACTACGGCTTCCCCTGCTACGGCGAGGCGACCGTGAAGGCGGCCCAGGACTGCGGCGGGCCGCCGGTGGACCCCGATGCTCGCACCACCGAGCCGGATGAGGGCATGCGGGACCGGCTGGCGTCGTTCCTGGGCTCGCTGCTGCCCGGCTCGGGTGAGCCGGTGCGCTCGCTGCGCTGCCAGTACACGCTGACGCCCGACCGCGACTTCGTGCTCGCACCGGTGCCCGGGCATCCCGCTGTGGTGGTCGGGCTCGGATCGGCGCACGGCTTCAAGTTCGCGCCGACGTTCGGCCGGATCCTCGCCGACCTCGCCACCACGGGTACGACGGGCTCGGACGTGGAGGCGTTCGGCTTCGACCGGCCCGGTCTCACCGACCCGGCCTTCGAGGCCAACTGGATGGTCTGACCAGGACGTCCCCGTCCCGCGATCGTCGACGCACGACGGTCAGCGCACGGTCGTCGAGGTGGAAGTGACGGTCGGCGCGCTCGCCGATGCCGGTGCTGTCCGGAGCGATCCGCCGGGACCTCCCGAAGCGGTGCGTGTCGTTCGAGCGGTTCTGCGAGCAGCAGGACCTGAACGCGCAGCAGTCAGCCGGAGTGGCGCGAGAGGTTGGTCCGCAGCTCCATGAGCCGGCGATCCGTGTGGCGGGCCTCGGTCCAGTTCCTGCGAACGGCATCGGTGAGGCGCGCGATCCTGGCGATCCGCGGGTGCGACATGGTGTGGGCGGCGTGCGACATGCTGGTTCCTTCATAGGGCGGCGAGGCCTTCTCGCCACCACCAGGATGACAGATCCGGGCGCCGGAGCTCACATCTTCGGACCGTCCCGAGACGTGAGCCTCGTCTCTCGCCGAGACCCCTCGAGGGGACCGGCTCGGCCCGGCTCAGCGGGGGATCGACTCCGACCAGCGGCGGCGGCTGACCTCGGAACCGTCGAGGGTCGCCCAGGTCTCGATCTCCACGTCGTAGGTGCCGGCCCGCACCTCCAGCGACATCGTCGAGCGCACCACCACGTCGACGCCGGGCCAGGACAGCTCGAAGGTGGTGTCGGCCTCCGCCCGCTGGGCGAAGGAGCGGCGGTCGACGCTCACCTCACCGACGTAGCGCTCCCGGGCGCGCCCGTCGTACGGCGTCGGGTAGCTGGAGTCGGAGAGCGTCCGGGCGGTCGTGACCCGGGCGAGGACGTCGTCGGTGACCGACCAGCCCACGCCCTCGCCCGACTCGCCGGAATGCTCTTCGCCGGGGCTGAAGGAGGGCGCGGGGAACTCGCCGTCGAGCAGCGGCAGCGTCAAGGAGGCCGTGCGCAGGGTGATCGACACGGGCCCCGGCGGCGCGACCGTGTTCGGCCAGTCGCTCCCGGCGATGCTGACCCGGAGCCTCTGCCCGGGCGTCCACTGGTAGGCGCAGGCGTCGAGCACGACGTCGACCTGGTACTCACGGCCCGGCACGAGCGGCGACGGCGAGCCGTGCACCCCGTCGCGATAGGCGAGGTCGAGGGTGCCGCGGGTGACCAGGGCCGAGGTGCCGTCCGGGAAGACGTCGCAGAGCTTCACCGACAGCGACGCGGCCGGCGTCGTGGCCCAGACCCGGGCCCGCAGCACCGGATGGCCGACGACCGGCCCCGGCGGCGGATCGACCTCCCAGGTGAGCGAGCGCTCGTCGTCGAGCCGCTGGTCGCCCGACAGTCCCCACGGCAGGTGGCCGGCACAGTCGATCCACGCGGCCGTGCCGACGTCGGGGATCACGTCGAGCGACACCGGGGTGGTGAGGTCGAGGGTCGCCTCGGTGACCGGTGGCACCGACGGGAGCGTCACCCACCGGCCCTCGTGCAGGTCGAGGTCCACCGACGGCCGCGTCGACGAGCGGACGAAGACGTCGCACCGGTCGTCGTGGTCCCCCCGACCCCGCATCCAGTGGTCGAACCAGGCGACCATCTCGGCGTCGAGGTCGATGCGCGGCCCGGGCATCGCGGTCATCGGGTCGGCGTGGGCCCACGGACCGGCGAGCAGCCGGTGCGGCACGCCGTGCCGTGCGAGCTCCGCGACCGTGCGGAAGGAGTTGTTGCGGTAGCCGTCCGCCCACCCGGCCACGACCAGGACCGGGCACCGGATCCGCTCGTAGCCGGCCGTGGTGCCGCCGAGCCGGACCGACCCGTGGTCCCAGTACGGGCCGTGGCGGTTCTCCCGCAGCCAGGTCAGCATCCACGGCTCGTTGGTCTCCAGCCGCCGCAGCCACTCGTCGTACCAGCCGTCCCCCCACACCGACGGCACGGGCGGCAGGACGCACATCGGCGTCATGTAGTGGTCGTAGTCGACGAGGTCGACCAGGCGCAGCGCGCCCCCGCGCCAGTGCACGTCGTCGGTCCAGCGGTCGTCGGTGGCGTAGATTGCGCAGATCGCCTTCAGCGCGGGCGGTCGCTCGCAGGCCAGCTGCAGCGAGTTGAAGCCGGAGTACGACGTGCCCCACAGGCCGACCTGCCCGTCGCACCAGGTCTGCTCGGCGAGCCACGCGATGGCCTCGCAGAGGTCCGGCTGCTCGGCCTCCTGGTACTCGTCCAGCGCGTCGCCCGGCGACGACCCGGTGCCGCGCACGTCGATGCGGCACACGGCGTACCCGTACTGCTCGCACAGCGTGCGGTAGCCCGAGGCGTACGACGACGTCAGGTCGTCCTTGCGGTAGGGGAGTGCCTCCACCAGACAGGGCTGCGGGCCCGCCGACCCGTCGGGCAGGTAGAGCGTGGCCGCGAGGTGCCCGTCTCGGAGCGGGATCCGCGCCTCCTCGACCCTCATG
>JBAUWD010000179.1:0-11242 GCA_049583575.1 Nocardioides sp. | reverse complement strand
GGCCGGCACGGCGGTCCCGCTGGGACGCCGACGAGCGCGGCTGGTTCGGCGGTGCGGCCGAGGGCTGGGGCGGCCGCTTCATGCCGGAGGCCCTGGTCAAGGCGCTCGACGAGCTCACCGTCGCCTGGCAGGAGGCGATGGCCGACCCTGCGTTCACCGAGGAGCTCGCCACGATCGGCCGCGAGTACGCCGGCCTGCCGAGCGCGCTCTACGAGGCGTCCCGGCTCTCGGAGCTGGCCGGCTGCCGGATCCTGCTCAAGCGCGAGGACCTCGACCACACCGGCGCCCACAAGATCCGCAACGTGCTCGGCCAGGCACTGCTGACCAGGCGCATGGGCAAGACCCGCGTGATCGCCGAGACGGGTGCCGGCCAGCACGGCGTCGCGAGCGCGACCGCCGCGGCGTACTTCGGCCTCGACTGCACCGTCTACATGGGCTCGGTCGACGTGAAGCGCCAGGCGCTGAACGTCGCTCGGATGCAGCTGCTCGGGACCCGGGTGGTCCCGGTCGACTCCGGCAGCGCCACTCTCAAGGACGCCATCAACGAGGCGCTGCGCGACTGGGTCGCCAGCGTCGAGCACACGGCGTACCTCTTCGGGACGGCGGCCGGGCCGCACCCCTTCCCGAGCATGGTCCGCGACTTCACCCGGGGCATCGGCGACGAGGCGCGCGCGCAGTGCCTCGAGCGGTACGGCGTGCTGCCGCGCGGCATCGCGGCCTGCGTCGGTGGCGGGTCCAACGCGATCGGGCTCTTCACCGCGTTCCTCGACGACGACGTCGAGATCCACGGGTTCGAGCCCGGTGGGGAGGGCTTCGACACGGGCCGGCACGCGGCCACGATCACGGCCGGCGACCGCGGCGTCCTCCACGGCGCCAAGACCTATGTGCTGCAGGACGACGACGGTCAGACGATCGAGTCCCACTCGATCTCCGCGGGGCTCGACTACCCCGGCGTGGGTCCCCAGCACGCCCATCTCGCGGCCTCCGGCCGAGCGACGTACCAGCCCGTGACCGACGCCGAGGCGATGGATGCGATGGCCCTGCTCAGCCGGACCGAGGGCATCATCCCCGCGATCGAGTCCGCCCACGCGGTCGCGGGCGCCCTGAAGGTGGCGCAGCGGTACGGCCCCGACGACATCCTGCTGGTCAACCTCTCCGGGCGGGGCGACAAGGACATGGGCACCGCGATCGACTGGTTCCACCTCGGTGCGGCCGACGACGGCGCCGCAGCTCGGGGACCCGTCGGATGACGGTCGCCACGGCCTTCGAGAAGGCTCGCGCCGACGACCGGGCGGCCCTGATCGGCTACCTGCCGGCCGGGTTCCCCGACGTCGACGGCGCCGTCACCGCGCTGCGCGCCATGGTCGACGCCGGCTGCGACGCGATCGAGGTCGGCCTGCCCTACAGCGACCCGGTCATGGACGGACCGACCATCCAGGCCGCGGCGCAGCGCGCCCTCGAGGGCGGGGTCCGCACCCGCGACGTGCTGCGCACCGTGGAGGCGGTCGCGGCCACCGGGACGCCGACGCTGGTGATGACCTACTGGAACCCGGTCCAGCGGTACGGCGTCGAGCGCTTCGCCGCCGACCTCGCCTCGGCTGGGGGAGCGGGCCTGATCACCCCGGACCTCACGCCGGACAGTGCCCCGGAGTGGATCGCCGCGGCTGACGCGCACGACCTGGACAAGGTGTTCCTCGTCGCGCCGTCCTCCACCGACGAGCGCGTCGCGATGACGACCGCGGCCTGCCGAGGCTTCGTCTACGCCACCGCGGTGATGGGGGTGACCGGCGCGCGGGTCACGACCAGCGAGCTCGCCGCCCCCTTGGTCGAGCGCACCCGACGGGTGACCGACCTGCCGATCGGTGTCGGGCTCGGGGTCAGCACCGGCGTGCAGGCGGCCGAGGTGGCGTCGTACGCCGACGGGGTGATCGTCGGCTCGGCCTTCGTCCGCTGCCTGCTCGACCACGACGACAGGGCCGACGCCCTCGCTGCGCTCACGACGCTCACCCAGGACCTCGCCCGCGGGGTGCGCGGTGGCTAGACGTCTCGTGGTCCTGCTCCTGGCGCTCGTCTCGCTCGCCGGGTGTGCCACGAGCTCGGCCAGCGAGTTCACGGGTGTGGTGCTGCACGAGCCGTACCACGTGCCTGCGACCGGTCTGACCGACACGAGCGGCCGGCCCTTCTCGCTCGCCGGCAGCACGGACCGGCGCCTCACCCTCGTCTACTTCGGCTACACGCACTGCCCCGACGAGTGCCCGACCACGATGGCGACGCTTGCCTCGGCGATGCTCCGGCTCGACCCGGCCGACCGCGACGCCGTGCAGGTCGTGTTCGTCACCACCGACCCCGCCCGTGACACCGGGCCGGTGCTCCGCCGGTGGCTCGACCGGTTCGACCCCTCGTTCGTCGGCCTCACCGGCCGGCTGCCGAGGATCAAGAAGGTCGCCGACCGCGTCGGCCTGCCCATCGCCCAGGGTCGCCGCCTTCCCGGCGGCGGGTACGACGTGACCCACGGCACCCAGGTCCTCGCGGTCGACGGCAGGAACGTCGTCCCCGTGGTGTGGACCCTCGGCACGACCGCGCCCGAGTTCGCCCACGACATCCACCAGCTGCTCTCCTGAGGACCCCACGTGCCGACCTTGTTCATCCCCAGTCCCTCCGAGGGCGTCTGGTACCTCGGGCCGTTGCCCCTGCGCGGCTACGCCCTCTGCATCGTGGCCGGCATCCTCGCCGCGATCTGGATCGGCGAGCGTCGCTGGCTCGCCCGCGGCGGCGAGCGGGGTGAGGTGTCGGACCTGGCGCTGTGGGCCGTGCCGTTCGGGGTCGTCGGCGGGCGGCTCTACCACGTGATCACCGATCACGACCTCTACTTCGGCCACGGCAACTCGCCCATCAACGCGCTCTACATCTGGCGTGGGGGCCTGGGCATCTGGGGTGCGATCGCGCTCGGCGGCGTGGGCGTCTGGATCGGCGCCAGGCGCAAGGGGATCCGCGTCCCGGCGGTGCTCGACGCGATGGCACCCGGCGTCCTCGTCGCCCAGGCGATGGGCAGGTGGGGCAACTGGTTCAACCAGGAGCTGTTCGGCAAGCCGTCGACCTGGCCGTGGGCGCTCAAGATCGACCCCGCCAACCGGCCGCCGGGCTACGAGCAGTACGCCACCTTCCAGCCGACCTTCCTCTACGAGTCCATCTGGGACCTCGCGGCGTTCGGGTTCGTGCTGTGGGCCGACCGGCGCTGGAAGCTCGGCCACGGCCGGGTGCTGGCGCTGTACGTGATGGCCTACACCGCCGGCCGGGCCTGGATCGAGATGCTGCGCATCGACAACGTCGAGTACCAGCACGTCCTCGGGCTCCGGCTCAACGTCTGGACCTCGATGGTCCTGTTCATCCTCGCCACCGTGTACTTCGTGGTGGTCGGCCGGCGCCGGCCCGGCCGCGAGAGCGAGATGTACACCGAGAAGCACCTCGCCGCCCAGCGCGCCGCCACACCCGAGGTCACGCCCGACGCCAAGCCCGACCCTGGGGACGACCCGGACGGCGCACGTCCCGACCCGGCATCACATTCCTCGGCGGAGGGCCCGGGCTGACGATCGCGGCCACTCGGCGCGCTGGCGGCGCAGACACGTGTCCGCGCCTCAAGAAGGGGCCGGGCGGGCGGCGTACCCCTTGCTAGCCTGAGCGCGCTTGGGCCAACGCCGTCCCCTGCACGCCTTCGCCCGATCGCCCGCACTCGGGCGCCGACGACGGGAGCACCGGTAGATGCGCGCGTTGCAGGCTGGCCCGCCCGCCCAGGGGCTCTACGACCCGCGCTTCGAGCACGACGCGTGCGGGGTGGCCTTCGTGGCCACGCTGAGCGGCGTGCCCAGCCACGACATCGTCGCGAAGTCGCTCACCGCCCTCCGCAACCTCGACCATCGCGGCGCGGCAGGCGCCGAGGTCAACTCCGGCGACGGCGCCGGCATCCTCCTGCAGGTGCCCGACGCGTTCCTGCGCGCGGTCGTCGACTTCGACCTCCCGGCCCTCGGCTCGTACGCCGTGGGGGTCGCGTTCCTCGAGGGTGACGCCGACCAGGTCGCCAAGACCCGCAAGCAGGTCGAGGAGCTGGCCGACGAGGAGGGCCTGGGCGTCCTCGGCTGGCGCGACGTACCGGTCGACCCCGACACCCTCGGAGCCACCGCACGCGGCGTGATGCCGCTGCTCAGCCAGCTGTTCGTCCAGGCGGCCGGCGCGCGGCGGACCGGCATGGCGCTGGAGCGGATGGCCTTCTGCCTGCGCAAGCGCGCCGAGCGGGAGACCGACGTCTACTTCGGGTCCCTCAGTGCCCGCACCCTGCTCTACAAGGGCATGCTCACCACCGACCAGCTCGACCGGTTCTATCCGGACCTCGTCGACGACCGGATCGCCTCGGCCGTCGCGGTCGTGCACTCGCGCTTCTCCACGAACACGTTCCCGAGCTGGCCGCTGGCCCACCCGTTCCGCTACATCGCCCACAACGGCGAGATCAACACGGTCATGGGCAACCGCAACTGGATGCGGGCCCGGGAGGCCCTGCTGAGCTCCGACCTGATCCCGGGTGACCTCGACCGGCTCTTCCCGATCTGCACGCCGGGCGCCTCCGACTCCGCGAGCTTCGACGAGGTGCTGGAGCTCCTGCACATGGGCGGTCGGAGCCTGCCGCACGCGGTGCTGATGATGATCCCGGAGGCGTGGGAGAACCACCAGGAGATGGCGGCCGAGCGCCGGGCCTTCTACGAGTTCCACGCCTCGTTGACGGAGCCGTGGGACGGCCCGGCATGCGTGGTCTTCACCGACGGCTCGCAGGTCGGCGCCGTGCTCGACCGCAACGGCCTCCGCCCGAGCCGCTACTGGGTCACCGACGACGGCCTGGTCGTGCTCGCCTCCGAGGTGGGCGTGCTCGACCTCGACCCGGCGACCGTGGTCCGCAAGGGCCGGCTGCAGCCGGGCCGGATGTTCCTCGTCGACACCGACGAGCACCGCATCATCGAGGACGAGGAGATCAAGGGTGAGCTCGCCGCCGAGCACCCGTACGGCGAGTGGCTGCACGCGGGCCTGATCCACCTCGACGACATCCCCGAGCGCGAGCACATCGTGCACACGCACTCCTCGGTGACCCGTCGCCAGCAGGTGTTCGGCTACACCCAGGAGGAGCTGCGGATCCTGCTCACGCCGATGGCCAACTCCGGAGCCGAGCCGCTCGGCTCGATGGGCACCGACACCCCCATCGCGGCACTGAGCGACAGGCCGCGGCTGCTCTTCGACTACTTCTCGCAGATGTTCGCCCAGGTCACCAACCCGCCGCTCGACGCGATCCGCGAGGAGCTCGTCACCTCGCTGGCCGGGACCATCGGTCCGGAGGCCAACCTCCTCCAGCCCACACCGGCGGCCTGCCGCCAGATCGTGCTCCCGTTCCCGGTGATCAACAACGACGACCTGGCCAAGATCCGGCACATCAACCGCGACGGCGACATGCCCGGTTTCATCACCCATGTCAGCCGTGGGCTGTACGACGTCGAGGGTGGCGGCGCCGCGATGGCTCACCGGCTCGAGGAGATCTGCGCCGAGGTCTCCGCAGCCATCGCCGACGGTGCGCGGGTGATCGTGCTCTCCGACCGGCACTGCACGGCCGAGCTCGCCCCGATCCCGTCGCTGCTGCTGACCGGTGCCGTCCACCACCACCTCGTGCGCGAGAAGACGCGCACCCAGGTCGGGCTCGTGATCGAGGCCGGAGACGTCCGCGAGGTGCACCACGTGGCCCTCCTCATCGGCTACGGCGCCGCGGCGGTCAACCCCTACCTCGCGATGGAGTCGGTGGAGGACCTCGCGCGTGACGGCTTCTACGTCCAGGTCGAGCCCGACGTCGCGGTGAAGAACCTCATCAAGGGCCTCGGCAAGGGCGTGCTCAAGGTGATGTCCAAGATGGGCATCTCGACGGTCGCCTCCTACACCGGAGCCCAGACCTTCGAGGCCGTCGGGCTCTCGCAGGGCGTCGTCGACCGCTACTTCACCGGTACGACGTCCAAGCTCGGCGGGGTCGAGCTCGACACCATCGCCGAGGAGGTCAGCCGGCGGCACGCGACGGCGTACCCGCGCGGCGGCATCAGCCCGGCCCACCGCGAGCTGGCCGTCGGCGGGGAGTACCAGTGGCGGCGCGACGGCGAGCCCCACCTGTTCGACCCGGAGACGGTCTTCCGCCTCCAGCACTCCACGCGCACCCAGCGCTACGACATCTTCAAGCAGTACACCGCGCGGGTGGACGAGCAGTCCGCCCGCCTGATGACGCTGCGCGGCCTGTTCCGCTTCAAGGACGCCGAGGCGTCGGGCCGCGCGCCGGTCCCGATCGACGAGGTCGAGCCGGTCTCCGAGATCGTGAAGCGCTTCTCCACCGGGGCGATGTCCTACGGCTCGATCAGCAAGGAGGCCCACGAGACGCTCGCGATCGCGATGAACAGCATCGGTGCCAAGTCCAACACCGGCGAGGGCGGCGAGGACGCCGACCGGCTCCACGATCCCGCGCGCCGCAGCTCGATCAAGCAGGTCGCCTCGGGTCGGTTCGGCGTCACCAGCGACTATCTCACCAACGCCGACGACCTGCAGATCAAGATGGCCCAGGGCGCCAAGCCCGGTGAGGGCGGCCAGCTGCCCGGCCACAAGGTCTACCCATGGGTGGCCAAGACCCGTTTCTCGACGCCCGGAGTCGGGCTGATCAGTCCGCCACCGCACCACGACATCTACTCCATCGAGGATCTCGCCCAGCTGATCCACGACCTCAAGAACGCCAACCCGGAGGCGCGGGTGCACGTGAAGCTGGTCGCCGAGGTCGGGGTCGGCACGGTCGCCGCCGGGGTCTCCAAGGCGCATGCCGACGTCGTCCTCGTCTCCGGGCACGACGGCGGCACCGGCGCGTCCCCGTTGACGTCGCTCAAGCACGCCGGCGGCCCCTGGGAGCTGGGCCTCGCCGAGACCCAGCAGACGCTGCTGGTCAACGGCCTGCGCGACCGGATCGTCGTCCAGACCGACGGACAGCTCAAGACCGGACGCGACGTCGTCGTCGCCGCACTGCTGGGGGCCGAGGAGTACGGCTTCGCCACCGCCCCCCTGGTCGTCAGCGGCTGCGTCATGATGCGCGTCTGCCACCTCGACACCTGCCCCGTCGGCGTCGCCACGCAGAACCCCGTGCTGCGCGAGCGCTTCGACGGCCGGCCCGAGTTCGTCGTCACGTTCTTCCAGTACATCGCCGAGGAGGTGCGCGAGATCCTCGCCGAGCTGGGCTTCCGCAGCCTCGAGGAGGCGATCGGGCAGGTCCGCGCCCTCGACGTCACCCCGGCCGTCGACCACTGGAAGGCGGCCGGCCTCGACCTCACCCCGATCCTCCACGTCGCCGAGGTGGGGGAGCAGTTCGCCGGGCAGGCCCTCCACCGCACCAGGTCGCAGGACCACGGGCTCGAGCGGGCCCTCGACAACGAGCTGATCGAGCTCGCGGCACCGGCGTTGGAGCGCGCGGAGCCGGTGCGCGCCCGGCTCCCCGTACGCAACGTCAACCGCACTGTCGGCACCATGCTCGGCCACGAGGTGACCAAGCGGTACGGCGCCGACGGGCTGCCGGACGACACGATCGACCTGACGCTCGTGGGCTCGGCCGGTCAGTCCTTCGGGGCGTTCGTCCCCCGTGGCATCACCCTCCGGCTGGAGGGCGATGCCAACGACTACGTGGGCAAGGGCCTCTCCGGAGGCCGTCTGGTGATCCGGCCCGACCGCGCGGCGACCTTCACCGCGGACGAGCAGATCATCGCCGGCAACGTCATCGGCTACGGCGCGACGTCCGGTGAGATCTTCGTGCGGGGCGGTGTCGGCGAGCGCTTCTGCGTCCGCAACTCGGGCGCGACCGCAGTGGTCGAGGGCGTCGGCGACCACGGCTGCGAGTACATGACCGGCGGTCGGGTCGTCGTCCTCGGCCGGACCGGCCGCAACTTCGCTGCCGGCATGAGCGGCGGTACGGCGTACGTCCTCGACCTCGAGCACCACCGCGTCAACCGCGAGCTGGTCGACCTCGGGCCGGTGCCCGACGACGTGCGCGACGAGCTGCGGGCGCTGGTGTCGCGGCACCACGAGGAGACCGGCTCGACCCTCGCCGAGGGCCTGCTCGCCGACTGGGACGACACCCTGGCCAGGTTCACCGAGGTCATGCCGCGCGACTTCCGCCGGGTGCTCGAGGCGCGGGCCGGCGCGGTGCGCGACGGGCTGGGCGACGACGACGCCGACCGGCGGATCATGGAGGTCCTCCATGGCTGATCCTCGAGGGTTCCTGAAGTACGGCCGCGAAGTCGCCGAGCGGCGCCCCGTCGAGGAGCGCATCCACGACTGGCACGAGGTCTACCCGGGTGGCCCGGGCCATGCCCTGCTGCCGATCATCTCGACGCAGGCGTCGCGGTGCATGGACTGCGGCATCCCGTTCTGCCACCAGGGCTGCCCGCTCGGCAACCTGATCCCCGAGTGGAACGACCTGGTCTGGCGCGGCGACTGGGACGGCGCGATGGACCGGCTGCACGCGACCAACAACTTCCCGGAGTTCACCGGTCGGCTGTGTCCGGCACCGTGCGAGACGGCCTGCGTGCTCGGCATCAACCAGGACCCCGTCACCATCAAGAACGTCGAGGTCGCGATCATCGACCGGGCCTGGTCGTCCGGTTACGTGCGGCCGCAGCCGCCGGAGTGGCTCTCGGGTCGGACCGTGGCCGTGATCGGCTCCGGGCCCGCCGGGCTCGCCGCCGCGCAGCAGCTGACCCGGGCCGGCCACACCGTGGCCGTCTACGAGCGCGCCGACCGGATCGGCGGCCTGCTGCGCTACGGCATCCCCGAGTTCAAGATGGAGAAGTCGGTCCTCGACCGTCGCCTCGACCAGATGCGGCGGGAGGGCACCGTGTTCCGCGTCGGCATCGACTGCGGCTCCGACATCCACGGGCCGGCCCTGGTCGAGCGGTACGACGCCGTGGTGCTCGCCGTCGGCTCGACGGTGGGTCGCGATCTGCCGGTGCCGGGGCGCGACCTCGACGGCATCCACCAGGCCATGGAGTACCTCCCGCAGTCCAACCGGGTGTCCCTCGGCGAGGACCTGCCCGGCCAGATCACGGCGACCGGCCGGCACGTCGTGATCATCGGTGGCGGCGACACGGGTGCCGACTGCCTCGGTACGGCGATCCGCCAGCAGGCCGCATCGGTCACGCAGCTCGAGATCCTGGCGCAGCCCCCCGAGACGCGGCCGGGGTCCCAGCCGTGGCCCACCTACCCGATGATCTTCCGGGTCTCGTCGGCGCACGAGGAGGCGGGCGAGCGGGTGTACGCCGTGTCGACGCAGGAGTTCCTCGGCGACGAGTCGGGTCGCGTGCGCGCCCTCCGCCTGGTGGAGGTCGATGAGAGGTTCCAGCCCGTCGCGGGCACCGAGCGCGAGATCCCCGCAGAGCTCGTCCTGCTGGCCATGGGCTTCACCGGGCCGGAGCGGTCCGGGCTGCTCGAGGAGCTCGGGGTGGAGCTCGACGAGCGCGGCAACGTCGCCCGAGACGCGTCGTACGCCTCGAGCGTGGACGGCGTGTTCGTCGCCGGCGACGCCGGGCGCGGCCAGTCGCTGATCGTATGGGCCATCGCCGAGGGGCGGGCAGCCGCGGCCGCGGTCGACCGCTACCTCACCGGTGCGACCAGCCTGCCGAGCCCGATCCTGCCGACGGAGCGGCCGCTCGTGGTCTGACCGGCGGGCCGATCAGGCGATCGCCAGGTGGGCCCGCTACCGTGCGGGTGGCCCCTGCCGACGAGCTGAGGAGTGCCCACGCGTGTTCTGGAACCGGTTCGCCCCGCGTGCCGTGGTCGTCGTGTCGGCGTCGCTCGTGCTCGCCGGGTGCGGAGGTGGCAGCTCCTCGTCGCCGTCCGGCGGCCACCGGCCGTCGACGACCCCCTCCGCCTCGTCGCCCTCGAGCGAGCCACCGAAGAAGCCCTCCGTCGCCCCGCAGTTCCGCCACCCGCTCCCCGGCATGCCGCCGGTCATCGACGACGACGTGTACTCGCAGACGCGGGCCGGCATGCTCGCCCCCCGGGTGCGGCACGACCCGCAGCTGCTCTACGTGCCCGACTCGCTGGGCTCGACCGTGACCGTGATCAGCCAGCAGACGCACCGGGTCGTACGCACCATCCCGACCGGCTACCTCAGCCAGCACGTCGTACCGTCGTACGACCTCAACACGCTCTACACCAACTCCAGTGTCGCCAACGAGCTCGTGGCCATCGATCCCCGAACGGGTCTGCGTGGGGGCACGATCCCCATGCCGCGGCCCTACAACCTCTACTTCACCCCGGACGGCAGGACCGCCGTGGTGATGATCGAGCAGTACAACACGATCCGCTTCGCCGACGCCCACTCCTTCAAGACCATCAGCGACCTGAAGTACCCGGGCTGCCTGGGGCCGAACCATGCCGACTTCTCGGCCAACGGCCGATTCTTCGTGGTCACCTGCGAGTTCTCCGGTGAGCTGTTGAAGATCTCGACGCTCGGGCACAAGGTGCTCGGGGCCATCCACTTCGACCCGCATCCGGTCGCCCCCCACGCCGACCCGATGACCATGGGTCACAGCGAGCCTCAGGACGTGCGCATCTCGCCCGACGGCACGACCTTCTACGTCGCCGACATGGGCACCAACGAGCTCCGGCTCATCGACGCGCGCACCTTCAAGCAGGTCCGCACGATCGGGATGCCACAGATGCCGCACGGCCTCTATCCCAGCCGCGACGGGAAGGACCTCTACATCTCCGACCGGGGCGCCGGCGAGGTGAGCGTGCTCGACTTCGCCACCAACCGGATCGTCGACACCTGGACCATCCCGGGGGGCGGCAGCCCCGACATGGGCGGGGTCTCCGCCGACGGCAAGGTCCTGTGGCTGTCCGGCCGGTACAACAGCGTGGTCTACGGCTTCGACACCACCTCCGGCAGGCTGATCGCCAAGATCCCGGTACCCGGGAGTCCGCACGGCATCGCGGTCTGGCCGCAGCCGGGGCGCTACTCGCTGGGACACACCGGGAACATGCGGTGAGGCTCGCCCGCCGCCTGCCCCTGCTCCTGGCGTTCCCGCTGCTGGCCTCCTGTGGGGGCGGCTCCTCGGTCGAGCCCGCATGCTGCCCACCCGTCTCCACCGGCGCGACCCCCTCCCGGCCCGGCGGCGTCACCCGGCCCTTCGTGCCC
>JBAUWD010000178.1:0-1642 GCA_049583575.1 Nocardioides sp. | reverse complement strand
GCCGGCGCCCGCCGCGTCGGCAGGGATCGTGGCCACGCTGGTCACGTCGACCGCGCCACCCGGCAGGTCCTCTTCGAGGGCAGCGTCGACCGCGGCGAGCACCGCGTCGGGGTCGAGGCCCGCCGCGGTCAACTCCTCGACCAGTGCGTCGTACGTCGTGCTCACGCCGGCACCTCGTCGGCGACCGGGTCGGACGGACGGGCGGGCCGGAACGCGCTGTCCGGCTCACCGTGACTCACCCACCAGTCGTGGTGACCGGACTGGCGCACGTCGTCACGGTCGGGGAAGTCGTCGCGCCAGTGCGAGCCTCGGGTCTCCTCGCGTCGCAGGGCCGCCTCGGCCAGGAGCGTGGCGACCGTGAGCACGTTGGTCGCCTCCCAGGCGTCCTGGTCGACGTCCCGGGCCGGCAGGTCGGCGAGCTCGTCCAGGCGTGCCAGCGCGGCGCCGAGACCCCGTGCCGATCGCAGGACGCCGGCTCGCGACGTCATCTCCTCCTGCAGCGGGCGCAAGGAGCCGCCGGCCGCGAGCACGGTCGGGCGCCGGTCCGGCACCGGGTCGCTCCACGGCCGCAGCTCTCCCGGCAGCACCTCGGCGATCCGGCGCGAGAACACCAGCCCCTCGAGCAGCGAGTTGGAGGCCAGGCGGTTGGCGCCGTGCACGCCGGAGCAGGCGACCTCGCCGGTGGCGTAGAGGCCGGGCACACTCGACCTGCCCCACAGGTCTGTCGCCACCCCGCCGGAGGCGTAGTGGCACGCCGGCGCGACGGGGATCAGCTCGCGCACCGGGTCGACTCCGTGCTGCCGGCAGGTGGCCAGGATCGTGGGGAACCGCGTCTCCCAGAAGGTCGAGGGACGCGCTGCCGCAGCACCGGCTGCGGCGGTCAGGTGGCGTGCGTCCAGCCACATGTGCGGGTGCCCGGTCTCCAGCATCCGGCGGGTGATCGCCTTCGCCACCACGTCGCGAGGCGCCAGGTCGGCGAGCGGGTGCACCCCCTGCATGAAGCGGCGACCCTCCCAGTCGACGAGGAACGCCCCCTCGCCGCGGACGGCCTCGGAGATCAGGGGCTGCTGACCCCGGGAGTCGGGGCCCAGCCACATCACCGTGGGGTGGAACTGCACGAACTCGAGATCGCGCAGCACCGCGCCGGCCCGGTAGGCCAGCGCCATCCCGTCACCGGTCGAGACCGGGGGGTTGGTGGTCTGGGAGAAGACCTGGCCGAGCCCGCCGCTGGCGAGCACCACGGCCCGGCAGCGGACGGCGCCCACCCCGTCGTGCTGACCCTCGCCCATCACGTGCACGGTCGCTCCGGCCACACCGCCGTCGGCCGCCGGCAGCAGGTCGACGGCGAGCGCGTGCTCGACCACGTCGATCTCGGGCGCTCGGGCGACCGCCGCGATCAACGCCCGCTGGATCTCGGCACCCGTGGCGTCACCGCCGGCGTGCGCGATCCGGTCGCGGTGGTGCCCGCCCTCGCGGGTCAGGCTGAGCTCGCCGTCGGCGTGCAGGTCGAAGTTCGCGCCCAGTCCGATCAGCTCGCGGACGGCCTCGGGTCCCTCGGTGACCAGCACGCGCACGGCCTCGGGGTCGCAGGCGCCGGCCCCGGCGACCAGGGTGTCGCGCTCGTGCTGGGACGGCGTGTCCC
>JBAUWD010000177.1:0-12866 GCA_049583575.1 Nocardioides sp. | reverse complement strand
TCGACGGGCTGATCTTGATCCCGTGCTGGGAGAGCACCTGGCACATGGGCTCGACACCCCAGCGCAGCCCGACTCCGCCGGTGGCGGGGTCGGGCACCTGGTGGTCCTTGTGCTCGGTGATGAACCTCATCACCGCTTCGCGGGCCGGTCGAGCTCGGCCGCGAAGAAAGCCGAAGCCGCCTTCAAGATCTCGTTCGCGCGGCGCAGCTCGGCGATCTCCTTACGGCCGCCCAGCACGTACGGAACCAGAAGGCTTCGGACTCCAAGGCTCTGCTGCACGCACGGGTCACGGCCGACTGGACGGCAGGTCCCGATCGGGTCGCCGTGACGGCGCTCCAGCCGGAGCCTCACCGATACATGGCCGTCGGCACCCGGTAGTTGTTGGCTGCTCGACCTGTGGCAGGCGGTCAGCAGCCTCACCGGCGCGCCCTGGCGACCAGGGCCGGAGCGGCGAAGTCGACGGCGCCCGTGGCGTCAGTGAACGGGCGCAGCCTGATCCTGGCTGTGGCGAGCAAGTCGTCGAACTGCGCGTCGTCGATCAGGTCACGCAGCGTCCATGCGCGGACGTCGGTGGCGACCCAGGCGTCGATGGATGGGAAGCGTGCCCGGCCCTCGAGTCGGCGCACCTCGACCGGCTCGACGATGCCGGTCAGGACGTCGGCGAGCTCAGTCGGCGTGCCGATCGTGAACGGAGCGGTGAGTGCGTCGGCGGCCTCTTGTCCGAAGAGCTCGTCGAGCAGCTGGACCATCGCTGCGTACCCGGGTGTCTCGTCGAGCCCTGCCCAGGTCGCGACGCTGATGCTGCTCCCGCGGCGGGCCACCCGGGCCATCTCGCGAACCGCAGCGCGTCGGTCGGCGAAGAACATGAGACCGAACTGGCAGAAGACGTGGTCGAACGACTCGTCGGTGAAGGGCATCGACTCCGCGCGGCCGGGGACCCAGGTGATGTCAGGGCGCAGGCCGGACGCCACTGTGAGCATCCCGTCGTTGAGGTCGAGGCCGGTGACGCTGCCGCGTTCGCCCACATGTTCCACCGCGGTTCGGGCCAGCACTCCGGTGCCGCAGGCGACGTCGAGAACGTCGTGCCCGTCGTGGACTCCAGCCGCATCCAGCAGGCGGCGCGGCCATTGGTCGAACAGTGCTGGGACGAAGAACTGTTCGTACAGCTCTGCTGCTCTAGCGGTCACCTGCCCCGTCTTCGCGTCAGTCATACAGCCAGGGTCGGACAGCCCTGCCGAGCTCGGAAGTCCTGGAATCGAACTCGACACCACCGGGTTGCCGAGGCACGATGAAGACCGTGCGAACGTACGGCCAGTACTGCCCGCTTGCTCGGGCCTCGGAGATAGTGGCCGAGCGCTGGACGCCACTGCTCGTCCGTAACCTGCTGTTCGGTGCCGACACCTTCAACGCCATCAGGTTCGGGGTTCCGCAGATGTCACGCTCGATGCTGGTCACGAGGCTCGACGAACTCGAGCGCGCGGGGGTGATCAGCGTGGTCGCCAAGTCCAGCGGTCGCGGGCATCGCTACCTGCTCACCGAGGCCGGTCGCGATCTCGCCGCCGTCGTGGCCGCGTTGTCCGACTGGGGTGAGCGTTGGGTCGACATCGGACCCGAGCACACCGACCCTGGGTTCGCGTTGTGGGCGTGGTGCCAGGTCCAGCTCGACCGGTCCGCGCTGCCCGAGGGCCGGGTGGTGGTCGCGTTCGTGTTCGCAGACCAGCCACCCGGTAACCAACGGTTCTGGCTCCTCGTCGAGAACGCCGATGCGCAGGTCTGCTACACCGACCCCGGGGATGAGCCCGCGGTGTCGGTGCGCGCTGAGTCGGCCGCGTTCATCGACTGGCATCGCGGCCGGCTGTCGTGGAGCGGCGCGCTCCGTTCGGGGCGGATCGCGGTCGAGGGCAGGCGCGACGTGGCCCGGCAACTGCCATGCTGGAACCTCCGCGAGCCCCGCATCGCGGCCCCTGCCTGATGGCCGTGAGGCTCGGGGCAGGCAGGACTCGCAGGACCCGGCCCCGCGGAAGCGCCGGCAGATTCGTCGCCATCGGGCGGCACCTGGTGAACGTCTGATCGGTTCCAGCATCTGATGGGCCCGACCTCGTGGGTCAGGCCCATGAGCGCGCCCAGGAAAGCGCCGACCAAACCTGGTGCCGCGACCTACGCGGCGAACTGACGCGGGTTGTCGGGTTCCCGGATCGCGGCTGCGGGCAGTGCTGGACGTCGGGCAGAGCTGGGCTCGAGGCGCCTTGTCACCTGGCATGGCTGGCGGGCCCGAGCGATCCAGCGGGCGTGGGTGGTCAGGCTGATCTGGCAACTGCCCCGCGGAGCGCTGTCACCACGGCGGCCACCGCCGGCGGGTCGGGCGGTTCGCCGTACGTCGCCGCGAAGTAATGCCGCTCACAGCCGGGGATCTCGGTGGCGTGCACGTCGGGGTTCCGGTGGGCACGGAGCGCGAGACCGGGAAGGATCGCGACCCCGGTTCCAGCGACGACCATCGACTGGACAACGACCATGTCATCGCTTGAGGAGCCGATGCGGGGGGCGAAGTCCTGGCGCCGGCACACGGCGTCGAGCTCAGCCTGGCATCGCACGCAGCCACCGATCCAGACCGAGTCACGATGGTCGTCCAAGGTATCGCCCTGCCTTCGGCTGATCAGGTAGATCGGGTCGTCGCAGAGGTGCACCATTCGGAATCCGCCATTTTCGGCCGACGCACCGACGTGTCGGAACACGACCGCGATGTCGACCTCGCCGCGCCGAAGCATTTCCATCGACTCCGCCGGATGGCTGTCGACCAGGCTCACGGAGACACCTGGATACGCCTGCGACAACGCCGCGAGCGCCTCGGGCACGAGTGTGCTCATGGGTGAGGCGTTCGCAGCGAGCCGGACGCCACCCGCTTGAAGATCCACGTGTGCAGCCAGCTCGCTGCTCGCTGCTTCGACCCGACCCACGATCTCCGAGGCCCGGTTGGCCAGGAGCCGTCCTTCGGGTGTGAGCCGGATCCCGCGGCCGACCTTCTGGACGAGCTTGGCCCCGGTGGCGGCCTCGAGTCTCGCGAGGTGGTGGCTGATCGACGGCTGGGAGTAGTGCAACTCCTTGGCCGCTTCGGTGACGGACTCGTGGCGGGCGACGGCAGCAAGGACCCGGAGGTGGACGAGGCTCAGCATCCATCAACTCTATCTATCTGTTCTGCCGAGAACTGGCATTGGACGTCATGAGACGTGCGGGCCCATGCTGAGAGAGGTCGCCCCCGCGACCGAAGCCGAACAGGAGAAGCAGATGCCGTCCTCGAGCCAGTGGGCCGCCTTCTTGGTGGCGTCGTTCGTGTTCATCCAGGTGCCCGGGCCGAGCCTGTTGTTCATGCTCGGCCGCGCGTTGACCGTGAGCCGCCGCGAGGCTCTCCTGTCCGTGCTCGGCAACGCGACCGGCCTGCTCACCCAGGCGGTGCTCGTGGGGATCGGTCTCGGGGCACTCGTGGCCGCCAGCGCCAGCGCCTTCATGATCATGAAGCTCGTCGGGGCGGCGTACGTCGTCTGGCTCGGCGCTCAGGCGATCCGGCATCGTGGTGAGGCCCGGTTGGCGCTGCTGTCCGGGCAACGGTCAGGGGAGCGGGTGCGGGCCGCGGTGCTGACCGGTTTCGCCGTCGGGGTCACCAATCCCAAGACGGTGCTGTTCTTCGTCGCCTTCCTGCCGCAGTTCGCCTCACCGTCGGCGCCCGCCGCCCCGCAGATCGCGCTGCTCGGCCTGGTGTTCGCCGCCATGGAGCTGCTCTCGGACAGCGTCTGGGCGACATTGGCCGGCCGCGCCCGCCAGTGGTTCGACCGCAAACCGCGCCGGCTGGACACGCTCGGCGCGACCGGCGGCCTCATGATGATCGGCCTCGGAGCGACGCTGGTCGCGACCGAGTAGGCCCGGAGCTCGATCCGACACCCCAACGCACTATCTCGCTGAGCATCCCAAGGAGGAATCCCATGTCACGCACACTCGTCCAGCAGTTCTCCGTCTCGCTCGACGGCTTCGGCACCGGCGAGGGCCAGAGCCGCGAGGCCTACTTCGGACACGCCGGCGAACGGCTCCATGAGTGGATGTTCACCACCTCCTGGTGGAACGAGAGAGTCGGTCAGCCCGGTGGCAGCGGCGGGATTGACGACGCGTTCTTGCGCAAGCACGACCAAGGCGTCGGCGCCGAGATAATGGGTGCCGGCAAGTGGGGCTACCCCGGCTGGGAGCGGGACCCTGACTGGCAGGGCGCCTGGGGGCCTAACCCGCCGTTCCACACGCCGGTCTTCGTCATGACTCACCACACCCGGTCGCCCATCGAGATGGAGGGCGGCACGACCTACCACTTCCTCGACACCACGCCTGCCGAGGCGCTCGACATCGCTCGTGACGCCGCGGACGGCAAGGATGTCCGCATCGGTGGAGGCGCCACGATGATCCGGGACTTCCTCGCCGCGGGCCTCGTCGACCACATGCACGTGGTGGTCGTCCCCATCGTGCTCGGCCGCGGCGTTCGCCTCTGGGACGGCCTCGAGGCTCTCGAGGACCGCTACGAGATCGAGGCGACGTCATCCCCGAGTGGAGTCACCCATCTCACCTTCACCAGGTGACGACCCGACGTCACCCGCGCCGGAGGTTTGCCACGACGGATCGGCGCGAGAACACGCGGCGGAATGGGGCACGTCCTCGAGCGCGGATCGCGACAGATCCGGACCCAGCACATGGGGCTGGATACGGCGCAGCGAGCGCTAGAAACCAACCACGCCGTCCGTTGCTTCGCGTAGTAGATCGAGATGACCGCAATGGCGCGCGGTCTCCTCGATCATGTGGATCATCGCGAAGCGGAGCGTGAAGTCCATGTCCTCTGCGCGTGCCACCTCATCGAGGTCGGCGTCCGCCACCGCTTGGCGTGAGCGCGCGCATTCCTCGACATAGTCAGTCACGATCCCGGCGAGCGTGTCGCCAGGCTCAACTCGAAAGTTGCCGTGGGCATCGTCGTCGGACCATGGCCAGGTCACGTCAAGATCCGCGAAGTCGATGCTGAACCAGAACCGCTCCGTCCCGGCCAAGTGCTTGACCACTGTGGCCGCTGTCAACTCAGACGGAGGGACCGCCGCAGTGAACGCCTGGGCATCGCTCAGGCCAGCCACCTTGTTCACCACCGTCGCGCGGTAGCAGTCGAGCATGCTTTCCAGCATGGCCCTCTCGGAGCCCTGGTCGATTGGACGCAGTCGCGGCACCGGGGTCACTTCGGACATGCCGACAGCCTAGGCAGGACACCGTCTGGGTGCACCGCTGTCAGCGGCAGATCCGACTGCTCGCGGCCGGCCTGACGAAGGCTGATCACTCGACTCGCGCTTTGGTGTCATCTGGTGACACCAAAGCGCGTGTTGGTGACAGCCAGCCGTCCGCCGCTTGGTCGACTCTCGGCTGCCTTGTCCGGGCGGTGACGGCCGCGCCGTTACGCGGCGTCGCACCCGTTCGACGAGCATCTGTTGCCCACCCGGGAGAGGGGGCTCGAACGGGTAGCTGGCTCGACCATCGCGTGGTTGCGGCGATCGTCGGTCAATCCCGACGCCTGCCGAGGAAAGTTCGGTTGCGTTCTGCAGAACCACGGCGGTGCGCACGCCCGTCGTCGGCCAACGAGTGATCCTCGAAGACCTCGATCGCGAGATTCTCGAGGGGGTTGTCGAATGGGCGAGACGCCGATCGTCGTGAGGGTGAAGGCGGTCAACCGTGACCGACAGAACCGAAAGGTCCAAGTCATGAATTTCCTCACCAACCACCCAGACGCCGCACTCCAGGTCGCCCACCACACCATCGCCAAGCGCGTGAACGAGGCCCAAGTCAGAGCCCGAAGGCGTTCACTGCGCACCACCCGCCGCACCGACCGACACGCCCAGCTGACTCGTTGATCGAGCACCGAGCGCGTACCGGATGAGCTTCACGCCGCATCGCGTTTGAATGAGGCACCACAGCGCGGCGGTCCGGTGGTCTAGGTCGGGTCCACGCCTGTTGCCGTTCGAAATGACTCCTCTAAGGTTCGCCTATGGGGAGATGGCCTCCCGGCGACGTGATCCACCTCGTCGATGCCGGCAACGGCTACGCCTTTCACGATCTGGCCTGGAAGGCCGGAGAGTGCATTCCGTCGTTCACTCACCTATTCAGCGTCGTCTCCTGCCCCGAGTGCATCGAGATCATGGGCGGCACTATCCAGGGGCGGTGCGCTGACTGCCTGGCGGGCAAGCACGAGGCATGCACCGGAAAGGTAGCGGTCCGAAGGATCACCTTCGGCGAGTGGGTGGTCTCCGACGACGGGAGGGTGCAGCCATGTATGTGCGTGGACGAGGAGTGTCAGAGCGCCCGGATAGCTCGGATACGTGCGCGTAGTCAGACGAACTGAGACCACGTCTTCACGCGATGCCGGCGGCGGGAAGCTGTCAAGCGCCGTGTTCCCACGAGTCAGAGCGGAAGTTCGGCGGCCTAAGCCTGCGATTGCCGGTCAGCACCCGGCGAAGTGACGCACCCGCTCGGCGGACACGGGCCCTGACTGTGCCCCTGCGAGAGCCGACTTGAAGGGGGCCGAACTTGCTCGCTTCATGTGGTGTCGGCGGTGTCTGTCACGCTGGGGGCATGAAGGAGGCAGCCGTGACAATTGAGTCAGTCCTTGAGTCGCCGGCCTCGCCGGCGAGTCTGCGGATCCGACTCAATGACGCGGTCAGAGGGCAGCTCCTCGACGAAGATCGAGTGCGATCGATCAGCGAGCTCTTCGACGACCCCTCGCATGCGATCGTTATCGATGCCAATCGACTGCGGGGGGAGATCCGTGCACTTGCGCAAGGCGGAGTAGATACCGCACTGGTAACCCTGGCGAGGATCGGATTCCTCCGCGTCTTCGCTGCGCATCACGTTCTCAACGAGGTCGAGAGGTATTTGGACAAGTGGGCCAACGAGACAGGTACAGACGAGATCGCCTACCACGATGCGTGGGAATCGGTCCTTCGTCCGCTGATTAGCGAAGCAGCGTTCTCCCGAAACCTGCTTACACCAGACGAAGTCGTCCGGATCGAGCACCTCGAGCAGCCCGCACCAATAGGAGACCCTGACGACGTGCCGACAGCGATCGCGGCCATGGTCTTGGAAGCACCGCTCTTGAGCCGTGACGGCAAGGCGTTGGCGGCCGTCTATGGACCTGGGGTCGACATGGCTGTGCATGAGGCTTATCTAGACGCCCTCTTCGGTGCTGGACGAGTCCTCGTCGTTTCGCAGTGGGGCCAGGGCGCTTTGATGCTTGCTCGTGTCTTCGGGGCTCTTGGAACCTCCGGTCTGCGGGGCGTGGTTGCCAGGACTGGGTGGATGCCGCTGCTTCTGGGCTCGGGCGTTCTCACGATTTGGGGTGCGTCAAGTAGGAGGACACGCACGTGGCTCGCTCAGGCCAAGGACCCCCTCATCGCCTTGGGCAATGCCCTCCTGGAGGTTCGAGCGTTCTATGAAGACGCAGAGAAGGACTTCGAGCGCCTCGCATTGCCCCTTGTGCCTGACGTGGCGGCGCTGCCGCATCATGTTGAGGCAGCTCGCCGGCTGGCAAGAAGCTCCGCCCTCGAGCGCCAGAACCGTTGCGAGCTCGACTAACCCATCGGCATCCAACTCACCCGGCGAAGTGACGCTGCGCCCGAGTCGTGAGCTCAGCGTTGGCCGCGAGGCGAGCCCTCGAAGCGTTCTAAGCCGCTTCGGCGGAAGTGGCCTCTTCGTCCAAGAACAGGAGGAGGCCGCAAACGAACATCAAGACCTGGATCGCATTGCGCCGGGAGAACTGCCGGGAACTCACGCCGTGCACCGAAGCATGCCGGCTGAAGGTCCGCGGGATGGGGTCACCGTGCTCTACTCGGAACTTCTGGTACGCCTGCCAGAGTGGAGCAAACGCGATGAACTCACGGACAGTGAAGTTCTCGTACTCCACAGTGGTCGTGGTTCTCGTGCTGGGCGTGAGGTCATAGCGCTTGTTGCCGAAGTACCCGTTTACGATGGTGTCGAGCACCGAGGCAGCAAGGGCTTGGGCAGCCTTGGGATTCCCCCCGTCTAAGGCGTCGAGGGCAGCCAACGCAAAGGGGATGTAACAAACGACGGAGGCGTTCTCGCACTCGTCCATGGCCGCTCGGCAGTCCGCGGAGATGGCCTTCCATCTGCGTCCCAAGATCTCCCGACGAGCCCCGCTGGAGTCGGCCTCGATCAGTGCCTGAGCGATCGCAGTACGAGGTACGCCATAGAGCGCGATCCCATCCAGCATCACCACCTGCTCTACGCTCTGGAACTCCAGTCCCTCGATCGCCTGCAGGTTCGCTGGGTATATGCGAAAGGTCAGGCTGGCCAGCCGAGGTCCGATGGTCTTGAGCCAGGAGTTCTGCTGGGATGCGAACTGCGCTGCCCACCTGGCAGCCTGCTTGTTGAAGCCGAAGTCAGCATTCTTGGCTAGCACCGAGTTGAGCGTCGCGAGGTGGGCCTGACCCACCCCGCTCAACTTGTACATGTCACTGTTGATGAACTGCAGATTCTTCGCCCACTGAGGGTCTACAGCGGTTGCGGGCATCAACTTGGCGAGCGTTGTGCTTGGCATTTTGGGGCCGATGAGTCCCCTAGCGAGAGCCCCCTTGCCCAGAAGGCTGGTGTCCAACACCCCCTTGCCCGTGATCCCCTTGAGCACGGAGTCGGAGAGGTGTAGGCGGCCGAATTTGAAGTAGTCGCTCTGGAAACGAGCCAAGGCACCGGTCTTCTGAATGTCCGCCAGAAGCGAGGTTATGTGCGGGTTCAGGACGCTGCGGATTCGTGCTGCCGCGCGCCGGAGCTCCGCTTCTTCCTCGGGCGTGAGCTCCTGCTCCTCAATGGGCCTGGACAATTCACCGGAGAGCTGATCCTGGGGCGCCTCAGGATGCTCATCGTCCGACTCGGTTTCAGCCTCGTCGAACCTTTCAGGCTCGCTCATACCGGGAGGTTATCCATCGGCACCGACACAGGGACTGGAGATCGGGTCGCGGCGTTGAAACCTGGGGAGCAAGCTACCCCGTGTCGCCGGCGGCACTAGCGGGAATCTGCGCCTTCGAGGAACGTGCCAACGCTCAGACTCGCCCCGTCAGGTGTCCGTCTTGAATAGGAGTGGTTCCGGGTCACGGCCATGGTGACCGCGGCCCAACACCCTCGGGAAGGGGCCGGTCAGCCCACTGCATAGGCGGCGAAGGACGCACCAACTGCCACATGGACTCCCAGGTCAATGGCCGGCGACGAAGGTGATCTCGAAGGTCCGAGACAAACTGCTGTCGGGAGGTGCATGGCAATGTCCATCGCGGCCACCAGGAACGACACGCCGCCCCGACGCTCGCCGAGCAGCGCCAGGGGAGATCAGCGCGGAGTTGCAGGCTCGAGCAACTTCAGGACGGCGTCCTCCATCCACGTGCGGATGCCGAACCCACCTCCGTCCGCGGAGGCGAACAGGTCCTCCTTCGCGGCGTCCGCTGATGGGAAGCGGTGTCCGGCCGCGCGAGCGACGATGCTGAGGCAATCGAATGCCTCAGCCCGTCGTGTGGGCCAGTCAGGAGCCCCAGGCAGGTCTGTCGTTTCAGGGTCTAGGAGATCACGCAACGCTTCGCTGGCGAGGAGTTGATCGACGGCGTCCTCTGGAAGTCGGACCCACTTCGTGGGGTCGGACCCACCAGGCCGCCTGATCCAACCGGGAAGCGCAGGACCGGTTGCCACCGGGAGACCCGTCGCCAGGTCGGTCACGCCCACACCCGCGCTGAGGTATCGGTCCCAACCTTGGACATCTTTCGACACGCGGGTGAGCTTCGTGTGTTCGGCCTTGGTGACGGTGGCGGCGAAGGCGAGGTTCGCGAGAATCCAGCGAACCGCGTTCTCGTGCGGATTCTCGATGATGAGATCTGTCAGGTAACTGCGGGTGTAGACGTGCTCATGCTCGAGATTGTCAGCATCGGACCAGGTCATGGCTCCGTCGCTCATGTAGCGAGTCCGCCCTTTTCCAGGCAGAGTCCCCTGAGTGATCAGCGAGAGGACGTACAACCGAAGCAGCTCGCGCCTCACCGCTCGGCGTACGTCCAGCTTCGGGCTGTCTGCGGCGAACGCGGCCACAGCGACTGCAGCATCAAGGACGTCACCTGCGTGATCGGCTGGCTTCCATAGCATCGTGACTTCGCTCCTCGATCTGATCAGTGTCGTATGGGCGACCCCCACCATGGCAGTTCGCGACGACAGCACACTGCCGAACGCCGGATCACCAGAGCACGCCGAGGGGGCCCGAGGGCCCTCGTCCGTGGCAGATGGCGCTGACGACATGTCCTCGATCCCATGAGCGGCGGAGTGACGGGCCGCGCATGGTCGAGAGCGAGACCGACCCGTATTCCTACACCGTGGCCTCCCACGTACCGTGCACCGGCTGAGCGATGATCACCTGACATGGACCGCGTCCCAATTGCCGAGCGACTTATATGGGCGCCCGTCATGCGGCCCAACGTGCCGTTGGTGTATCTCGACCTGAACCGCTTCATCTACTTTGCGCGGATCAATGCCGACGCCGACGCCTCATCCATTCCCGAAGGCACCCGAGACCTGCTCGAGGCAGCCCGGCGAGCCTGTCGAGAACAGCGGGCGGCCTTTCCGCTCTCCGGCGAACACATCTGGGAACTCGGCGGCATCAAAGATCCCGCCCAGCGGAGCAACATCGCCGACGTGATGGAGGAACTCTCCGGGTTCCAGTACCTCATGGGCCGCACGTCCCTTGCGCACCTCGAGGCCGAAGCGGGCCTCCAAGACGTCTATGGCGAGACGAGGGGCGACCTTCCACTCCTCCCACTCATCCGCCCCACGTTCGGCTGGGCGTTTGGGATGCGTGGCGGCATCGTCATTCGCGACGCGGATGGCAACGACGTCTCCGAGCAGAGCCGCCGTGAGATGGGCGACGAGAAGTACACCCGCTTTATGACTTACGCAAGTCGCACGATGGAACGAGCCATGCTCGACGGCCCCAGTGATGAGGAAGAGCCAGCACTTCGGGCGGAGTACGGTTACCAGCCGGAGAAGGCACGCCAAAGTCAACTCAGTCGTCTGGCCTTCGACGCCGATTACACCCATACTCTCGACGCCCACCCAAAATGGCGACGCGGACGGCTCCGCGACGCAATCGCCGCACGGGAGTTCGCTCACGAGTGGCTCGACACGCTCAATCGGATCAACGCAGATCGGGCAGCGAGGGGTCTCCCTTCCAACCCCAGCGACGATGACATGCGCCGGCTCATGGCAGGCATGCCACATGTCCAAGTGGCCATCAGCATGAAGACTCGGTACCACCGCGACAGAAACCACCGTTGGACCACCAACGACATCGTCGACATCGACGCCCTCTCGGTGGCCTACGCGTATTGCGACGCGGTCTTCACCGATCGCGCGGCACGAGCCGCCCTCGCCAACTCGCGTGAACTACGTCCCTTCGGGACCTATCTCCCTCGCACGCCGAAGGAATTGGCTGACTGGCTTGACCGACTTCCGACCTCGTCGGCCCCCGAAATGATGGTGCCGGCCTCGGGGCGCCGTTTCCCGCTTCAAAGTGATTGACACGTGAGTGACTGAACATCCACATCTCCTCGCGAAGCAGCGTGCCTGACCCGTCGTACCAACCGGCGACGACAGGATTCGCGCTCCAAAACGCTGTTTGCCTGCACTTCGCCTCGCCGCTCCTCGTTCGCGACAGATTGTTCGCGCATGCGCGGACAACCGAAGTTATGGTGTGACGACTCAGAAGCGGTTGCGAGGAGGTTCCATGCCCACGCTCTCGGAGGACCGCCTAGCCAGTTGGACCCAGCCCGCCTTTGGCAACGAACAAGAGCGAGCGGACTACACGGAGAAGACGATTCGCTCGGCGATCAAGGAGCACCCCTTTCTGAAGACGTTGCCGCTGAAGGTCTTTGGCAAAGGGCTCCTACAAGAACAACACCAACGTCCGGCGAGACAGCGATGTGGACGTCGCCGTCCAGTACCAGGGCATCGTCTTCACGGACTACGACACCGACGCAGACACCGTTGAGATCGATCGCGCGCATGGTCTGACCCCATACAACGGTCCACTGGCGATCAGCTCGAACGGCGACATGGACACTCGCCGGTTCAAGGACGCCATCCACGAGGCCCTCCGGGGAGCCTTCTCCGACGCGGCCGTGACTCGACACAACAAGGTGTTCACGGTGCGTGAGACCAACCGATCGTTGGCTGCCGACGTGGTGCCCTGCGCCACTTACCGCTACTACTGGGGCAAGGGGTCGTGGCAACAGCATGAGGGCATCAGATTGCTACCCGACCAGGCGACGCACCCCGTCAACAACTACCCCGAGCAGCAGTACACCAATGGCGTCAACAAGAACGCACAGAGCAGCCGACGCTTCAAGAGCGTCGTGCGGATCCTCAAGAACCTTGAGAACCAGATGGTGGAGGACGTGGCGATAGACCCGATTCCGGGTTATCTCGTCGAGTGCCTCACGTACCAGGCGCCGCTCTCATGCTTCAACGCGAACAGTTGGGCGGACCAGGTGCGTGGCGTGTTGGCGCATGTCTGGGCAGCGACCGCGGATCCGGCATGCGAATCGGAGCTCGTCGAAATCAATGGCATCAAGTACCTCTTCCACGCGTGGCAGAAGTGGAACCGAGAAGACGCGCGGGTCGAGTCCACGGTCGTGGTGTTTGAAGGGGCCACCGCGTGATCCGGTGGTTGCACTTTAGGCAGTGAGTGCAGCGGGTGTCAGGTCCTCCTTCTCGGTGGTTGTCGCGTCGGTGGTGAGCAGGGCCATCCGGGAGCGTGCGAGGACGTC
>JBAUWD010000176.1:0-4608 GCA_049583575.1 Nocardioides sp. | reverse complement strand
ACCTCCGCCGCCGACCGGGCTCCTCGACGCGCTGCCGCGCCGGGTGCCGCTGACCCTTCCCGAGCTGAGGCTCGCCGCCGAGCGCGCGGGTGGGGCACCGCTTCCCTTCGTGCTCACCGCGGCCGCTGAGGCGGGTGGGGCGCTCGAGGACCGACTCGGTCGGAGCCGGGGGTCCACCGAGGACCAGGCGTACGCCGCCGCCCTCGCCTCACTGCACGACCCGACGGAGACGCTCCGGCGGCGCGGTCTGCTGACCGGTGACGCGCTCGACGAGGGTCTGGCCGGTGCCCTCGGGCTGCTCGCGACGCCCACCGTGGCCGTCGACCTCGATGTCACCATCGAGGGGATCCGCGCCCGTGCCTGGCACCGCGAGGCCGACGGCACGGTCGCGACGCTCGCGACGGTCGACGGGTTGGTCTTCGAGCTCGCGTGGTTCGCCGCGTCCTCGTGGGCCTCCGAGCTGGGTCGCGCCGCCGTGCTCCCGTCCGACCGGCCGGTGCACGGCACCACGCTGCCGGACGTGGTCGACGTGCCCTTCGAGCTGCTCGACGCGGCGGGGGAGGCGGTCCGCACCGGACGCTCCGACCTCTTGCCCGTGCTCGCCGCCCGCCACTCGGGCTCGGCGGTCGACCCCGACGGGGTTCCGCTCGACGACGTGGCCCTGGCCTCGATCCTGTCGGCGCTGGTGATCGACGCGCGCGGGCGCCTGCGGGCGCTCGGTGCCGACGTCTCGGGCGCGGAGACGAGACTCGTGGGGGTCGTGTCCTGGGTCCTGCTGGCCGACGGGTGGCACGCCCTGCGTCCGCATCGCGTGGGCGACGACCACCGCGTCGAGGTGCGCCGGGTCACGGCCGACGACCTGGCCGGCGACCTCGCGTTCGTGCTCGCCGGGGTGGTCTCGTGAGCGAGCGCCGTACGACCGAGGCGTCGGTGAGCCCCGACCGCCACGACGAGCTGCTCCGGTTGGCGGACCTCTTCGAGGCGACGGGTGAGGACCTCCGCGCTCGCGCTCGCCTCGATGTCGAGGTGCTCGGCGACGACGACGTGGCGGACTCCGAGGAGCTCTCTCCTGCGACGTACGCCACGGCCGCCGAGGAGATCCGGGCGGCGACGGCCGGCAAGCACGGCGTGCTGACCCGCTCCGTCGAGCTCGATGCCGACGCGCTGGTCGTCCGTGCGACCGTGCTGACCTACCGCTGGATCGACGAGCTCCAGGACGCCGCCTACCGCACACTCGGTGCGATCGCAGCGCGCGCGATCGGCTACCTCGCTCCCGAGGTGGCGCTGGGCGGCGCGATCGTCTCGGCCGGGCTCATCGAGACCGACGTGGTCGACCGCGACGGCATCGCGACGTACCTCAGCGAGCTCGCCGAGAACAACCCCGACCTCCTCGACCACATCACCGCCGGTGGGGGCGGCCTGGTCGAGAGCCTGCAGCTGCGGTCGTTGCTGACCGCCGGCGTGCTGGGGGGCGAGACCGGCCCGCTCGCCGCAGCCGGAGGCCTGCGGGCCGCTGGGATCGAGCCGTTCGCCGCCGACATCGCCGCGGCCGTGCGCGACATCGCGGGCGAGTTCGTCCAGCCGGAGGAGGTGCTCCCGGCCGGTGGGTCCGCCTCGGCGTCCGGGCTGCCGGTCGGGCTGTCGGGCCTGATCGCCAACCTCACCACCACCACCACCAGCGGCGTGGGTGTCCACCGGGTCGGCGAGGGTCGCTACATCGCCTACCTGCCCGGGCCCGACGGCGGGAGCTCGGCGCGCCTGCGGCTCGTGGGCGGTGACCTCACGTCGTACTCCCGGAAGGTGAGCGAGACCCTCGCCCGGTCGATCACCCATGTCGGCGCCCGGGTGATGCTCGTCGGCAGCGGGCCCGGTGGTCTCGTCGCGGCCGAGCTCGCCGGGCGGTCGACGCCGAGCTACACCGTCGAGCAGGTCGTGACCGCGGGGTCGCCGAGCGCGCAGGCGCCGCGGATCCCGGCCGGCGTACGCATGCTCTCGCTGGAGGACCGCGCCGATCCGGTCGCGCTGCTGGGCTCGCTGATGAACGCCGAGTCGACCAACCGACTCACCGTCGTCTTCGAGGACGGGTCCGACGGCAACGACCCCTACCTGGCGGGTGCCCGCGCCGCCGACGAGGCCGCCCATCCCGAGCTCCGCGCCGAGCTCGACCGACTCGTGGAGCTCGGCTACCTCGCCCGCTGACGCGTGACCAGTCGAGAGGTCACGAACGGCCCCTCGAGAGGTCAGGAAAGGCCGTGCACGAAGTCCGAGAGCTGGGCGAGGTTGCGGCACTCGACCATGGGTACGACGGACCCGTAGGCGCCGGCGGCCGAGTCGCCGGTGTCCCAGTGCCGCGGGTGCTCGGGGTTCAGCCAGTGCGCGTGCCGGGCCCGACCCGCGAGGTCGCGGAGCACGTCGACGCCGAGGTCGCTGTAGTTGGACCGGGCGTCGCCGAGGATCAGCAGCGACGCCTTCGGACCCAGCGCCTCGGCGTACTCCTCGACGAACGTGGTGAAGGCGCGCCCGTAGTCGGTGCGACCCCACAGCGCGGCCTGTGCCGTCCGCGCGGCGAGCTCGGTGAGGACGTCGCCCAGGTCGGCGCCCGGGCGGAAGACGTCGGTGACCTCGTGCACCCGGTCGACGAACGTGAACGCCCGCACCTTCCCGAACTGCTCGCGCAGCGCGTAGACGAGCATCAGCGTGAACTGGGCGAAGCTCGCCACCGAGCCGCTGACGTCACAGAGCACCACGAGCTCCGCGCGGTGCGGCCGCTTCGGCCTGTGGTACGTCGTTAGCGGGACGCCCCCGGTGGAGACGGACGCGCGGACCGTACGCCGGAAGTCCAGCGGCCCACGACGTCGGGCATGGCGCTCGCGGGCCATCCGGGTCGCCAGCCGTCGCGCCAGCGGGTAGATCTCCCGCCGCATCTCGACCAGGTCGGCCTTGCGCGCGGACGTGAAGTCGAGCCGCTCGAGGCTCGGCCGCACCGCGACCCGCGCCACGTGGTCGGGTCCCTTCTCCGCCGCGATCCGGCGGCGAGCGTCGGCGTCGACCAGGGCGCTGAAGGCGCCGACCCGGCGGTCCGCCGTCCGGCGTGCCTCGTCGTCGACCCGACCGTCGGCCAGCAGTGCGGCGACCACCTGGTCGACCAGCGTCTGGGGTGACACTCGCTGGAGCGTCGTGTACGCCGACCAGCTGGAGAGGCCGGGTCCGCGCCCGCGCATCGCGCCGAACCGCCCGACCGCCTCCGTCGCGAGCCGCCGGAGAGCCTCCTGGTCACCGGTCGCGAGCGCGTCGGCCAGACGCGACCGGATCTGCTCGAGGGCTGCCCCGGTGTCTCGGGCTGCGGGCGCCCCGCCGCCCGGCTCGGTCGCCGCGCCATCGCCGACGAGCCGAGGGAAGTAGAGGTCGAAGAGCGTGTCGAACGTCGGTCGATGAGCCTGCCGCTTGAGCAGGGTCGCGGCGTACCCCTGCCTGATGGCGTCCCGGTCGCCCCAGTCGAGCACGCTGAACGCCGCGATCGCGTCGAGGTCCTCGGCGAGCGAGACCGGTACGCCGGCCCCGCGCAGTGCCTCGAGGAACGCGATGTGGGTGGTGAGCAGGCCGCTCGTCATCGGGGGAGCCTGAGCTCCTTGACCGCCCGCTCCTGGTCGGAGGCGTGCTTGAGGACGACCCCGAGCGTCTCGGAGACCGCGCGTTCGTCGAGGTCGCCGATCTCGAGCGCGACGAGCGTGCGCGCCCAGTCCACGGACTCGGCGATGGACGGCGACTTCTTGAGCTCGAGGTCACGCAGCCGCCCCACCGTGTCGACGACCTGGCGGGCGATCCGCTCGTCGAGGTCGGGCACCTGGCCGCAGACGATCGCGCGCTCGCGCTCGGCGTCGGGGTAGTCGAGGTGTAGGTAGAGGCAGCGCCGCTTGAGCGCCTCGGAGAGCTCGCGGGTGGCGTTGGAGGTGAGGACGACGTAGGGCCGGCGCACGGCGGCGAGCGTGCCCAGCTCGGGGATCGTCACCTGGAAGTCGCTGAGGATCTCCAGCAGCAGACCCTCGACCTCGACGTCGGTCTTGTCGACCTCGTCGACCAGCAGGACCGTCGGCTCCTCGCGGCGGATCGCCGTCAGCAGCGGCCGCGTCAGGAGGAACTCGTCGCTGAAGATGTCGTCGTGCGTCTGCTCCCAGGCCTGGTCACCCGCGGCCTGGATCCGGAGGAGCTGCTTCTTGTAGTTCCACTCGTACAGCGCGCGGGCCTCGTCGAGTCCCTCGTAGCACTGGAGGCGCACCAGGTCGGCGCCCGTGGCCCTGGCCACGGCCTTGGCGAGCTCGGTCTTGCCGACGCCCGCGGGACCCTCGACGAGCAGCGGCTTCTGGAGGGCACCGGCGAGGTACGCCGTCGTCGTGGTCGCCGCGTCGGCGAGGTAGCCCTCGGTCGCGAGCCGCTCGCGCGCCTCCGTGGGCGAGGCGAACCAGTCGGGCGTCACCTGGGGAGCATAGAAGCCGGGACTCAGAACGCGCCGTGCCGGCCCTCTCCGCCGGCGAAGCGGCGCGCTCCCTCGCCGGCGCCAGCCTGCAGCGACCTGACGCCGTACTCCAGCTCGCGGCGCAGCGCCGCCTC
>JBAUWD010000175.1:0-4396 GCA_049583575.1 Nocardioides sp. | reverse complement strand
CTCGACGGACCGCGTGCGTGCCATGGTCGCCCGGGCGAGCGTGACGAGCTTCCGGTCCTCGTCCGACAGGTCTGCCATGACCCGAGGCTAGCCACGCGCTGACCGGCCGGGTCGCGGCGGCCCAGGTCTGGAGGGCGGCGCTACCGACCGCGTCGTACGCCCGCAGCACCCCAGGCACCGGCCCGGCGGTGGTCCGCGAACATGACGAGCGCGAGCGCGACCTGGAGCACACCGCTCACGCCCTGCAGTACGACGTACCAGTCCGGGCCCTCGGGCGACAGCCGTCCGGACAGCTCCAGCACCGCCACCGGCACCCGGGCCAGCCCGAACGCGAACGCCAGCATGAGCAGCCAGAAGAGCCAACGCCACCGCCTGACCACTCCGATCCCCAGCACGGTGAGGAAGCCGAGGAGGACCACCAGGAGGGCCAGCGCGGCCGGCGTCCCGCTGCCCGGCGTGCGGCGCAGCTCCGCCTCCCGGACGGAGGGCGACAGCACGAGGGCCGTCGCCAGGGTCACCCACGACACGGCGAAGAACCAGAGCACCAGCGCCTGCGTCCGCTTGATCGCGTGGGCCACGAACCCGCCCTCCGTCCTGGTGCGAGCACGGCCATGGTCGGCGCGCTCACACCGACGGGATCGTGCCACAGTGGACCCTCGGGCATGGCGACGCCGGTTCCGGAACCGGCCGGTGAGGGGGCGGGGTGGATCGCGAACCGGCGTACCTGGATGCGACCGCGCCGGTCGAGTCCCGGGTCGAGGACCTCCTGGCGCGGATGACCTTGCCCGAGAAGGTGGGGCAGATGCTCCTTCTCGATGCTCGTCAGGACCTTTCGGACATCGTGTCCACCAGACTCGCGGGGTCGATCCTGCATGCGTCGCCGGCCAGGATGCTGCAGGCGATCGATCTGGTGCAGCACACTCGGCTCCGAGTCCCGTTGCTGGCGGCGGACGACTGCATCCACGGTCACTCGTTCTGGCCGGGGGCCACGATCTACCCGACCCAGCTGGCGATGGCCTGCTCGTGGGACCCGGCCCTGCTCGAGCGGGTCGCCCGTGCCGCTGCCGTGGAGATCGCTTCGACCGGTGTCCACTGGACGTTCTCCCCGGTCCTGTGTGTCGCCCGAGACCTTCGGTGGGGTCGCGTCGGGGAGACCTTCGGCGAGGATCCTTTCCTGGTCGGCGAGCTCGGCGCGGCGATGGTCCGCGGGTACCAGGGTGACGGTCCGGGCGACCCGACCGCCGTCCTCGCCTGCGCCAAGCACTTCGCCGGCTACTCGGAGACCCAGGGGGGTCGCGACGCCAGCGAGGCCGACCTGAGCCCGCGCAAGCTCAGGTCGTGGTTCCTGCCTCCGTTCGAGCGGGCGGTGGGCGCGGGCTGTCGGACCTTCATGCTCGGCTACCAGTCGATCGACGGGGTGCCGGTCACCGCCAACGGCTGGTTGATCAACGACGTGCTCAAGACGGAGTGGGGTTTCGCGGGGACGCTGGTGACCGACTGGGACAACGTCGGGCGGATGGTCTGGGAGCAACGCGTCTGCGCCGACGACGTCGAGGCCGCGGCCGTTGCGATCCGTTCCGGCAACGACCTGGTGATGACGACGCCGGCCTTCTTCGACGCCGCGAAGGCGGCGGTCGCCCGCGGCCTCGTCGCGGAGACGCAGATCGACGAGGCCGTACGCCGGATCCTGCGGCTGAAGCTCGAGCTCGGGCTCTTCGAGGACCCCCGTGCCCCTGACCCGGACCGGCAGGCGCTGGTGATCGGGTGCGGCCGCCATGCCGATCTCGACCTCGAGGTGGCCCGGCGTTCCCTCGTGCTGCTGCGCAACGACGGCGTGCTCCCGCTCGCCGGCGGCTCGGCCGGTGCCGACGGGACCGGGGATCCGGACGTGCCACCGCGCAGGATCGCGGTGATCGGACCCCTGGCGGACGACCCGCAGGCCATGCTCGGAGACTGGGCGGGCGCCTCGGGACAGGTCGACTGGATGCCCGAGGGGCATCCCCGTGACCGTGTGGAGACCGTGCTCGACGGGTTCCGGAGGCTGGTTCCGACCCGGTGGCAGGTCACCTCGTCGCGCGGGGCCGAGATCGAGGTCCTGGTCCCGGATCCCGCCGGCCCCCTCTATCCCGACGGCCAGCCGCGGCCCCCGGTGTTCAGCCCCGCCCCGGTCGACGAGCAGCTCCTGAAGCAGGCGACTGACGCGGCGCGGGCGGCCGACTATGCGGTGGTGGTCGTGGGAGACACGCTCTCGTTGATCGGTGAAGGACGCTCCACCGCCACGCTGAACCTCCAGGGCGGCCAGATCGCCCTGCTCGACGCGGTCGCGGAGACCGGCACACCGATGATCGTGGTGCTGGTCCAGTCCAAGCCGAGCACGCTGCCGGAGTCGGCACTCGGGGCGGCCGCCCTGATCGAGGCGTTCAACCCCGGCATGCGCGGCGGCCGGGCGGTCGCCGAGCTGGTGCTCGGGCAGATCGAACCCAGCGGCCGGCTCCCGATCTCCTTCGCCACGCACGTCGGCCAGCAGCCCGTCTTCTACAACCAGGTGCGCGGTCAGCACGGCGAGCGCTACGCGGACCTGAGCCAGGAGCCGCTGTTCGCGTTCGGCCAAGGCCTGAGCTACACCACGATCACCTACTCCTCGATCGAGATCCGACAGCAACACCTCGCCGCCGACGACACCCTGTCGGCACGGGTCCGCCTCGAGAACACCGGCACCCGGCCAGCCCTGGAGACGGTGCAGGCCTACGTCAGCGACCTCACCACGAGCGTCACCTGGGCGGACCAGGAGCTGAAGGCCTTCACCCAGGTCGACCTCGCCCCTGGGCAGACCGTCGACCTCGACCTGGAGATCCCGGTCACCCGCTGCTCCCTCGTCACCGCCGACGGCCGGCGGGTCGTCGAACCCGGTGACTTCGAGCTCCGCGTCGGACCGTCCTCACGTCGCGACGGTCAGCTCGTCGCCCGCTTCCGGGTGCACGACTCCTGATCCGCCACCGGTCAGGACGGCTTCCCGCGTGGCGCCCCTCCCTCGGAGAGCCTGGCCCGGAGCCGCCGGGGCATCGGTCCGTCGGTCCGTGGGACCCGAGTCCGGCCGGACCGTCGGAGGCACCGGGAGGCCGATCGCGGTGGCCGTCCCCGCGTCTGATGACCGGAAGGGCGGCGCGCCCGTGTCGTCAGTCGGCGGAGGCGGCGGCATCCTCGGGGAGCCTGCTGATCAGCACGCTGTCGATCCGGTTGCGCCGGCCCGCGGCGGTCTCGGCGACGAACCGCAGACCGTGCGCGTCCACGTGCGAACCGGGGATGGGGACGCGGCCGAGGTGCTTGGCCATCAGCCCGCCGACGCTGTCGACGTCGTCCTCCTCGACGTCGAAGCCGAAGAGCTCGTCGAGGTCGTCGATCGGGAACCGGGAGGGCACCCGGACCGAGCCGTCCTCGAGGGTGGCCGCCTCGATCTGGTCGGAGTCGTACTCGTCGGTGATCTCCCCGACGATCTCCTCCAGGAGGTCCTCGATGGTCACCAGCCCGGCGGTGCCGCCGTACTCGTCGACGACCACCGCGATGTGCTGGCGGGACGCCTGCATCTCCGACAGCAGGGCGTCGACCTGCTTGGACTCCGGTACGAACAGCGCGGGCCGCATCACCTCCTCGACCCGCTGGGTGAACTCCACGTCGGGAGCCTCGAAGTCTCGGCGTACGACGTCCTTGAGGTAGGCGAACCCGACCACCTCGTCGAGGTTCTCGTCGATCACGGGTACCCGCGAGAAGCCGCTGCGCAAGAAGAGCGAGAGCGCCTGGCGGAGGTTCTTGTAGCGCTCGATGTAGACGACGTCGCCGCGGGGCACCATCACCTCGCGAGCGATGGTGTCGCCGAACTCGAAGACCGAGTGGATCATCGCCCGCTCGCCCGACTCGATGACCGCCGACGCCTCGGCGAGGTCGACCAGCTCGCGCAGCTCGGTCTCGGTCGAGAACGGGCCACTGCGGAAGCCGCGGCCCGGGGTGATCGCGTTGCCGACCAGGATCAGCAGCTGGGGGATCGGGCCGAGGACCCGCGTCGCGATGGTCAGCAGCGTCGCGGCGGCCGGCGCGACCCGGTCGGCCTGCTGCCGGCCGAGGGTGCGGGGAGCCACCCCGATCACCACGAAGGAGACCAGCAGCATCACGCCGACCACGGTGAGGACCGTCGGCCACCTGCGGTCGGCGTACCAGCGGAGCACCTCGAGGGTGACCATCACGACCGCGCTGGTCTCGCACAGCAGACGCAGCAGGAGCGCGGTGTTCAGGTAGCGGGCTCGGTCGTCGAGCAGGGTCACCAGACGCGCGGCCCCGGCCCGACCCTCGGCGACGAGCTCCTCGGCGCGGGCCCGGGAGTACGACGCGAGCGCGGCGTCCG